>JALYLY010000112.1 GCA_030773975.1 Actinomycetota bacterium
CGGCGATGACGAGCTCGGTCCCTCCGAGCGCCCCCAGGGCCAGGATCTCGAGGATGCTCTTGGCGTTGGCCCGCCTCCCGTTGGCGGCAACCGATATCTCCGCGGGGAACTGGGCCGCGGCGCGAACGAAGTCTCCGGCGGGCCGCGCGTGCAGCGGGACCTCGACGGGAAGTGTCGCCCGCCGCTCGGTCTCAGAACTTGGAAACGGTGCGCGCCTCCTGGGCGGCGGCGAGGACCTCGTCCACCGATCCGCCGGTCGAGGCCGTCACTCCCGCGGCAATCGCGCCTTCCACGAGCGGTGCGTCGGCGATCCGAAGCCGCGCGACGGTCTCCGGGGGCAGCTCACCGAGTGCGGCTCGAACCGAGAGCACAGAGCTGCCGAGGTCCATCAGAACGACCGCTCCACCAGACCCGGCCGCCTCCTGGAGGGCTGCGAGCACGCGACCACCGTCGGTTCCGAACGTTCCATCCGGCCCGCCGCCAGCCGCCACGATCGGCACGCTGGGGCCTGCGACCTGGGCGACGAGCTCCGCCAGGCCGTCAGCGATCGCCGCACTATGGGACACGAGCACGAGGCCGACCAAGCCGTTCCGGGACTCAGGGTCCATCGCCCTGCCATTCTACAATGTCGAACGCCATTCGACAATAGCCACCGATGATCCAATCCGTCGACCGCGCAGTGCGCATCCTCAAGGCTCTTGCCGGCGGGCCCGGGAGACTCGGAGTCAGCGAGCTTTCGGACCGCCTCGGGCTGGCGAAAGGCACCGTCCACGGCCTGCTCCGAACGCTCCAGGCCCACGGCCTCGTCGAGCAGCACCCCGATAGCGACAAGTACCAGCTGGGCCCGCAGCTCCTCCAGCTCTCGAACCGCTACCTCGATCTCAGCGAGCTCCGCTCTCGTTCGCTCGCCTATTCCGAGGCGCTCGCAGGACGCGCCGACGAGGCCGTCCGGGTCGGCGCCTTCCACGGCGACGGGATGCTCGTCGTCCACCACGTCTTCCGGCCCGACACGAGCCTCCAGATCCTCGAGGTCGGCTCGCTGTTGCCGCTCCACGCGACGGCCCTGGGGAAGGCGGTGCTCGCCTACCTCGACCAGGACGTGCGGGACGACCTCGTCGGAGCCACGCCCACGAAGCTGACCGGCCAGACGCTCGTGACGGCCGCGGCGCTCAGCCGCGATCTCGACGCAGTTCGGGAGCGAGGGTACGCCGTCGAGAAGGAGGAGGCGGTGCTCGGCGAGGGCGGGGTCGCCGCGCCCATCTTCGACCGCCGCTCCGAGGCGGTCGGCGCAATCGGCGTCGTCGGCCCACGCGAGCGCGTCATCGGCCGCGGCCGCGACAAGAAGCTCGGCACCGCCGTGATCGAGGCCGCGCGAGGCATCTCCCGCGACCTCGGCGCAACACGCTGGCCCGCGATCTGAAGCTCTGACTGCACGGCGCCGCGCAGGGCCGATGAGTTTTGCGGCGTGACATGGTCTGTTCTGGAGACACCGAAGGAGGAGCGGATCACCATGGCAAGACTCAGATGCGACATCTCGATGTCAGTCGACGGTTTCGTCGCCGGGCCGAACCCGAGCCTGGAGGAGCCGCTGGGAGCAGGCGGCGACCTCTTGCACGAGTGGGCTTTTGCAGCCACGAGCTGGCGCGAGCGGCACGGCCTCGAAGGAGGCGAGACGAATGCCGACTCCGAGGTCATCGAGGAATCGCTCGGCGTCACGGGAGCGGTCGTGATGGGCAGGCGGATGTTCAGCGGTGGTGAAGGTCCCTGGGGAGACGATCCACGAGTCGACGGTTGGTGGGGAAACGACCCGCCGTTCCACGTGCCGGTGTTCGTGCTCACCCACCACGCGCGCGAGACGAAGGCCATGGAGGGCGGCACGTCCTTCACTTTCGTCACCGGCGGCATCGAGGCCGCGCTCGAGCAGGCCCAGGCGGCGGCAGGCGAGAAGGACGTCTTGCTCGCCGGCGGCGCCAGCGTCGTTCAGCAATACCTGAAGGCCGGATTGCTCGACGAACTGCAAATCCACCTGTCCCCGGTGCTCCTGGGCGACGGTATTTCCCTGTTCGACCGGCTCGGGATCGCTGTGGTCGGGCTCGAGACCACGAGGGTGATCGCGTCTCCATCTGTCACCCACCTGAGGTTCAACGTGCCGGGAGGCAAGTTGTCATAGCTTTCGGGAAGGCAAGTTGCCATAAGTTGCGTTTCCCGGGTCTGCTTGCTAGCCTTTTCCTTGCATAGCGGATGCAAGCGATGCGTCCGCCTTGCCGGCCGGAGCCCAAAGCCTAAGCGGGCTCCATCGCAGTAGCCACCCCAAACCTCTGGTGGGCCAGCGTTCTCCTGATGGACGTGGAGGGGTTATGGGCTTGCCGGCACACACGAGGTTCGTCGATTCGACGGGAACCTCCAACTCATTTTCAGCGCGAGCGCCGACGGCGCCGTCGTTGACTGCCCCCTTCCCCCGCACGCCTCAGCCGTACGAACACGGACGACGCGGAACCCCTCCCCCGCGTCGTCCGGTGAGGCGCTCGAGATGAACAGTCGCGCAGCCAGCGCAGCCGTCTCCTCGAGCGGCACCCGCACGCCGGTCAACGCGCGCGTTCGAGATCTGCTCGAGCAGCAGGCTGCGCTGCGCGACCTGGCCGTGGCCGTCGCGGAGATGCGGGCGCCCGAGGTGATCTACGAGCTCGTCGCGAAACAGGCGGCCGCGGTCGCCGGCGTCGGCTCGGGCGCTGTGGTGCGGTTCCGGGTGGACGGCGTCGCCGAGGTCGTGGGCTCCTGGCGTATGGGCAGCAAGCACGTCGGGACCTTGATCCCGTTGGACGA
The DNA here is from genome assembly GCA_030773975.1 of Actinomycetota bacterium. Taxonomy (GTDB): domain Bacteria; phylum Actinomycetota; class Thermoleophilia; order Gaiellales; family Gaiellaceae; genus 3-1-20CM-4-69-9. The sequence goes on from JALYLY010000112.1 coordinate 2,824, forward strand.
CGCCGGCGGAGTCGGGAGCGTGGCCCGCACGGGGCGCGCCGCACGCGTCAACGGCACGAGGCCACTGCGCGCAAAAGGACCGAGGTCGCTGAAGGCGGCGGCCTCGCTGTCGCTGCCGGGCGGGGTCGCAGTTCCGATCCGCGTGCGCCGGGAGCTATGGGGCTCACTGCTGGTCGTCGCGCGTTCCACGGAGCACATGCCGGCGGACCTGGAAGAGCGGCTCGGCATCTTCGCGGACCTCGCCGGGCTCGCGATCACGAACGCCGACACGAGCGCGCATCTGCTGGCGCAGGCCACGGGCGATCCGCTGACCGGCCTTCTGAATCATCGCGCCTTCCAGGAGCGGGTCGAGAGTGAAGTTTCGCGTGCGCAGCGGTACGGACGGCCGCTCGCCCTCGTGCTCCTCGACCTGGATTACTTCAAGAGCATCAACGACGCGTACGGTCACCAGGCAGGAGACGCCGCACTGATGCAGGCCGCCAACCTCCTCGAGGGGGGAGCGCGCGCGGGCGACGTCCTCGGCCGCATCGGCGGCGACGAGTTCGCCCTGTTGCTTCCGGAGACGACGGCCGAAGGGGCGCTCCCAATCGCCGAGCGCTGGGCGGCAGAGTTCCGTGCCGCGCCCGTGGGCGTGGCGGCTCACCTCACGATGTCGGCCGGCATCTGCGACCTCACCCATGCCAAGGACAGCAAAGAGCTGCTGCAGCTTGCGGACGGGGCGCTCTACTGGGCAAAGAATCAGGGACGAGACACCGTCGTTCTCTACTCGCCCGATGTCGTCTACGAGCTCTCCGACAGCGACCGGGCCGATCGCCTGCAGCGCTCACAATCCCTGATCTCGATCCGCGCTCTCGCCCACTCGATCGACGCCAAGGACTCTCCGAACGAAGACCATTCGAAGCGGGTCGCGGCCTTCGCGCGTCGTCTCGCCGAGGCGGCCGGCTGGCCGCCGGTGCCGGTCGCCCAACTGGCCGAGGCTGCGCGAATCCACGACGTCGGGAAGATCTGCATTCCGGACGAGATCCTGCTCAAGAAGGGATCGCTCACCGCGGCGGAGTACGAGCTCGTCAAGGCCCACGCCGCGCTCGGTGGACAGATCGCGCGCGACGCGCTCAGCGACGAGCAGGCCCTCTGGATCGAGCAGCATCATGAACGCTTCGACGGCACCGGCTATCCGAAGGGCCTGGCCGGCACAACGATCTCCGAAGGCGCCGCCCTGCTCGCTCTTGCCGACAGCTGGGACGTGATGACGACGGTCCGCAGCTACTCGCCCGCGAGGTCGGAGCCGGAGGCGCTCGCGGAATGCATCTCGCTCGCCGGCAGCCAGTTCAGCCCGACCGCCTGCAAGGCGCTCGCGAGCCTCTTCTAGGGCGCGCGCCCGGCGGTCAGCTCGGCTGCTGCACGATCCGGATGTAGGGCCGGGGCGATTCCCAGCCGTCCGGATACGTCTCTTTCGCCTCGTCGTCCGAGACGGAGCCCGCGATGATCACCTTGTCGCCCTGCTCCCAGTTCACCGGCGTTGCGACCTTGTGCTTCGCGGTCAGCTGCAGCGAGTCGATCACCCGCAGCACCTCGTCGAAGTTCCGGCCGGTCGTCATCGGATACACGAGGATCAGCTTGATCTTCTTGTCGGGGCCGACGACGAAGACGTTGCGCACGGTCTGGTTGTCGGCCGGCGTGCGCGCCGTCGGATCGCCCTCGACCGAGGCCGGCAGCATCCCGTACAGCTTCGAGACGTTGAAGTCGGCGTCGCCGATCATCGGATAGTTGGGCGCGAAGCCCTGCGTCTCCTCGATGTCCGCGGCCCACTTCGCGTGGTTGTCCACCGGATCCACCGACAGACCGATGACCTTGACGTTCCGCCGGTCGAACTCGGGCTTGATCTTCGCCATGTAGCCAAGCTCGGTCGTGCAGACAGGGGTGAAGTCCCGCGGGTGCGAGAACAGAACGGCCCAGGAGTCACCGATCCAATCGTGAAAGCTGATCGGCCCTTCCGTGGTCTCGGCCGTGAAATCTGGTGCTGTGTCGCCTATCTGCAAAGCCATCGTTCCCTCCTCACGCAGGTATCCCTTCAGAAAGTAAAGCTAGCACCGAGGATCGAGTCTAGGCCGAAGCGCGCCTTCTGAATCTGAGCCCAAGCGAGAGTGCAGCAAGCAGCGCAGGGATCCCGAGGGCAAGCGGAAGGATCCCTCCAGAGTTGAGCGTCTGGCGTCGGGCGATCGAGACATGCACGGTCGGCCCAGTTGCCGGCGGCCGCGGCTCACCATTCTGCGGCAGGACCGCAACAAAGACGCCGATGCTGCCCGCGTTTACAGCCTGCATCTTCCAGGTGATCGTCACCGAGCCTCCGGCAGGGATCGCGGAGAGGTAGCGCGTGCGGTGCGACGACCAATCCTCAGGATCGAGATAGACGTCGGGGCGGAGGCTGAGGACGTTCAGGTGTGCGATCAGACCGCTAGCAACGCTCCCACCGTTGTTCACGATGCGACTGCGAACCGAGACTTGTGGCCGAGCGACGTCGAGACCGCCGTGCGGTCGACCGTCACGGAGATGGCGTTCGAGGCGCTCACCGCCGGCCCCGCGGTCGCGAGAGCGACGAACACGGCGAAAGTAGGCGCGACGAGTCTCGGTCGAATCATCTCGACACGTCCCCACTCAGTCGCATGAAGCGCGCACCGGCGACCGCAGCCAGGACCGCGAGCAGGGCGGCCGCGACGACCGGCGAAACGAGCCAGGACGCGTCCTGGCTCCAGGGGTGGCCGTCGACGACGATCTTGCCGACGTAGTGCTCGCCCGCAGTGAGCGGGTTCGCGCGCAAGAAGAGGTCTCCCGCCCAACCCTGTTGGGCACTCGTCGGGAACTGTGTCGGCGCGAAGAGCGCGAGCAGCACGAAGAGGCTCACCGAGAGGCTGATGCGATTGGAGCCGGCGAAGACGCTGACGAGCACGCCGAACGAGACCAGGAAGACCGCGAGTAGCGTGCCGACGAGCGCGCCGACTGCGAGGGCAACGCCGACGATGCCGACGCCGCGCCCGAGAAACCAGATGTAAGGGATCGTGACGACGAAGGCCGCGATCCAAAGCGACAACGCCGCCAGCAGCTTCCCACCGGTCAGTTGGAGCCGCGAGACCGGCGTCAGGAGCAGGCTCTCGAGCGAGCCTCGCTCGCGCTCTCCGCTGATGGCGTCGGCCCCGGCGAGGAGGGCGAGCATCGCGCCGACGGCGATCGCAACCTGCAGGGTCAGATTCACGGACTCGCGCTGTTCGAGAAAGTTCAAGGCCTGGTTCGTCGCGACGAGGTACGAGAGCACGCTCAGCAGGCCGCTGAATGCAAGGCTGAGCAGCAGCCCTCGCCCGCCGAGCCAGAGATCGCGCAGGTCCTGGCCGGCGACGACTGCCCAGGCGCGCTGCCGGCCGGCCCTCTCGACGGTCGCCACTAGGCCGCCTCGGTCATCGCAAGAAACGCGTCGCTCAGCCGGGCGCCCTCGAGCTCGAAGAACAGCACGGGCACGCCGGCATCGGCAAGCGCACCCAGCGCAGCGTTCATCAGGCCGGGGCGCTGGTCGTCGTCCAGCGTCAAAGCGAGCGTGCCGGGCTGACCGTCCGCGGGCTCGGCGGTGCGGATTCCACGCTCGCTCGCCAGGATGCGAAGCGCCTCGGGCACGGTGTCTGCCGAGACGCGAAGCCGCGCACTGCGCGGCGCAGCAGCCTGCCGCGACACCTCGGCCACCGTGCCTTCCGCTGCGACGCGCCCACGGTTGAGGATGAGCACGCGCGAACACGTCTCCTCCACCTCGGCTAGAAGATGTGTGCTGAGCAGAACCGTCGCACCGCGCTCGCGCGCGATGCGGCGCACGAGCGCGAGCACCTGACGCTGTCCGGCAGGGTCGAGCCCGAGCGTCGGCTCGTCCAGGAACACGACCTGCGGCTCGTTGACGAGCGCCCGCGCGATGCCGAGCCGCTGCCGCATCCCTCGACTGTACGAGCCGATTGGAGAGCGGCCGCGTTCGCGCAGCCCGGCTTCCGCAAGCAGCGCATCGGCTACGGCGCGCGCGCTCTCCTTGCCGTGCCCGTAAAGGCGTGCGTGGTAGCGCAGGTACTCCTCGCCGGTCTGCCGCTCCGGGTAGCCGGCGCTCTCGGGCAAGACGCCGATCCGCCGGCGAATGTCTGCGGGACGCATGTGCGGGACTCCCGCGACGACAAAAGTGCCGCGAGTCGGCGTGAGGATCGTGGTGAGCACGCGGATCGCCGTCGTCTTCCCGGCGCCGTTCGGGCCGAGGACACCGAGGATCTGGCCTCGCTCGACGGCGAAGGTCAGGTCTTCGACGGCCACGAGGTCGCCGTACTCCTTGCGTATGCCGCGTGCTTCGACTGAAGCGCTCATCCGCCCATCACCAACGGGGCAGATTAGGAGCCGAAAATGAGCTATCGATGAGAGCCTCACGCAGATTGACTCGCAAGGCCAAGAGCAGGGAGGATCGGGCCTGTAGTTCTCCCTTAGGAGGCACCGATGGCGCCCATCAGCGAGAGCATCGAGATCGACCGAACGCCCGATGACGTCTTCGCATACCTCGACGAAGTCGAACGCCACGGCGAATGGCAAGAACAGATCGTCGCCGTGGAGCCCCAGGACGACGGACCGCTCCGGGTCGGCTCGCGTGTGAAGGAAACACGGCGCGTGCCCGGAGGCGACCGCACGATGACCTACGAGGTCACGGAGCACAACCCGCCGCGGCAATCGTCCTTTCGGGTCCTCGACGGCCCGGTCCGGGCAGACGGAACGATCTCGATCGAGCCGATCGGCGACGGCTCGCGGTCGAGGCTCACGATCACGATCGACTTCACAGGCCACGGGCTCGCCGGCAAGGTTCTGCTCCCGGTGGCGAGGACTCAGGCGCGTAAGCAGATTCCGAAGGACCAGGCCCGCATGAAGGAGTTGCTCGAGTCGCACGACTGAGTCGCACGACTGAGTCGCACAATTAGGCTGGACGGATGCGGGGCATCCAGCTTCGGGCTCGCGCAGGCCTCCGCTCGGGACGGGGTCGTTGGCTTGTCCCGCCGTGGATCGCGCCGGCGTTCGCCCTCTGCGCCCTCGTCCTGCTCCCCTGGGCCGCGTTCCTGATCTTCACGCTCCCCCGGAACTACACGGCCAATCACTGGCGGGTGGCATGGGGCGGTTTCGACCTCGGCCTCGGCACGGCGATGGTCGCAACCGCGATCGCTGTGGCCCGTCGCTCACCGTTCGCCGAGGTTGCGGCAGCCGTCACCGGAACGCTCCTCGTCTGTGACGCCTGGTTCGACGTGCTCACCGCAAGCACGACCGGTGAGATGGTGCAGGCGGGGCTGGAAGCGCTGCTGATCGAGCTGCCGCTCGCGGCTCTCTGCTTCTGGATGGCGTCCAACCTCGCGCGCGCAGTCGAAGTCGCACGACCTTTCCTTCAAGCCGCCGGCTTCAGGGTCGAGGGCAACCGCCTCCTCCCACCGGAGGGACGACTAGACCAGGCGGCGCTCGAGGAAGATCGCGAGCCGCGTCAACGGGAACGAGATACAGAAGAACGCCGCGAGGAGCGCGGCATAGATCGCGAACGCGTGTGAATCCCCGGGCGGTGTGAGTTGCAGGCGCTCGATCGAGCGTTGTCCCGTCGCGAGGAGCTCGGTGACGCCGATGAGTGACGCGATCGTCGTGTTCTGGATGATGTTGGCGAGGAGGCTCACCAGCGGTGGCAGGAGACGCCGCAGAGCCTGCGGCAGGATCACGCTGCGATGGCGGCCGATCCAGCCGAAGCCGAGCGCGGACGCGGCTTCGTGCTGCTCGCTCGGAATCGACTGGACAGCGCCACGGGTTGCCTCCGCGACCTGAGCGCTCCCCCAGAGGATCAGTCCGATCGCGGCGCCGGTAATCGCGCCGAACCTGTGGTGAATCAAGGGGGTCGTCGGCAGAGCGAAGTAGACGAGGAAGATCGTGACGAGGATCGGCAGGCCGCGCCAGACCTCGACGTAGAGACGGATCAGAGCCTGGAGCGGCCAGAAGCGAATCGTCAGCAGGGTTCCGAGGAGGATCCCGATGACCGTGCTTCCGACCACGGCATACGCCGCTATCCGGAGGGTCGCAGTGAGACCCTCGTGCAGCATGTAGTGAGCGACCGGGCCGGCCCAGTCGGGCATCAGCGTGCCTCCGGAATCGCCAGCCGTCGCTCAACGAGACGCACGAGCGCCGACAGCGTCCAGACGACGAGAAGATAGGTGGCGCCCAGTGCGAAATAGACCTCGCTCGGCTTGAAGCTCTGACTCTCGAGGCTGTAAGCGGTGTCGGTCAGCTCGGCGAATCCGATCGCCGTGAGCAGCGACGTGTTCTTGAGCACCGAGACGTACGTATTGATCGAGGACGGGAGCGCAATGCGGGCGCCGATCGGAAGCGTCACGTTGACGAACGTCGCGAAGCGGCTGAAGCCCAGCGCGAGACCGGCTTCCCGATAGCGCCACGGAACGGCCTCGAACCCGGCGCGAAAGTTCTCGGTGTTGTACGCGCCACCCCAGATCATCACGCTGAGCCACGCGATCGTGAACGGCTCGAGCCGGATCGGATGACCGGGAATCTGCGTCAGGCCTCCGGCGATGAAGAAGATCTGGACGAGGATCGGCGTATTGCGGATCACCTCGACGTAGATTGCGGCCACCCAGCTGAGTACTGGGATTCGATGCGCCCGCGCCGCACCGAGGACGATTCCGATCGCAAGCGATCCGCCGATCCCGATCGCCGCCACTTTCAACGTGGCCTTCAATCCCGTCCAGAAATCCGGGATGTGCTCCCAGATGAAGTGCCAGTCGAAGCTCGCGACCAGTGTCATGGGCCGATGGCGCCGGAG
>JALYLY010000113.1 GCA_030773975.1 Actinomycetota bacterium
GCCCGACACCACACACGCCGCTCGACCAGTGGGACTTCACGATCGACGGCGAGGTCGATGAGCGGCACCGCTGGAGCTGGGACGAGTTTCGCGCGTTGCCGAGCGAGACGATCACGGTCGACATCAGCTGCGTGACGAAGTGGACGAAGCTCGACATGACCTGGGAAGGCGTTCCGGTGGACGCGCTCCTCGAAGGAGTCGAGACCTCAGCCGAGTACTTGACTGCTTTCTCCGACGGCGGCTACACGACCAACCTGCCCCTCGCCGATGTCACGGGCGGCAAGGCGTGGATCGCCTTTGCCTACGACGGTGAGCCGCTCGAGCCGGAGCACGGCGGCCCAGCGCGTCTGCTCGTGCCGCATCTGTACTTCTGGAAGAGCGCCAAGTGGGTGCGCGGGCTCCGCCTCACCACGACCGACGAGCCCGGCTTCTGGGAGTCGAACGGCTACCACATCTACGGAGACCCTTGGAAGGAACAACGGTACTGGGGCGACTGACCTGGCACGTCGCTGAGGTTGCGGACGTGTGGCCCGAGACGGATCGGGTCAGGACCCTCGCCCTCGACGTCCAGGACTGGCCCGGTCATCGGGCCGGCCAGCACGTCGACGTCCGTCTGACTGCCGATGACGGCTATCAGGCGCAGCGGAGCTACTCGATCGCGTCTCCGGCCGGCGGCCCTCGCGTCGAGTTGACCGTCGAGCGGATCGACGACGGCGAGGTCTCGCCCTATTTGACGGAGCAGGCGCACGCGGGAGACCGGTTCGAGCTGCGCGGGCCCGTCGGCGGTCACTTTGTCTGGGATCCGGATCCGGGCGGGCCTGTGCTCCTTGTCGGCGGCGGATCCGGTGTCGTCCCCCTCATGGCGATGGTGCGGCAACGGGCCACGAACCACGACGCGGTGCCGACACGGCTGCTCTACTCGGCAAGGTCATGGGAGGACGTCATCTATCGCGACGAGCTCGAGCGGTACGGCAAACGAGGAGACGGTTTGGAGATCGTGTTCACGCTCACACGCGACCAGCCGCCGGACTGGACCGGCTACAGCCGGCGGGTCGACCGGGAGCTGCTCGCACAGGTCGCTCCCGCCGATCTTGCGCTGACGTTCGTGTGCGGGCCGACCCCGTTCGTCGAGTCCGTCGCCGAGGCGCTCGTGGGGCTTGGACACGAGCCGTCGCGGATCAAGACCGAACGCTTCGGCCCGACAGGAGGATGAGATGGAAGCACTGAGGCTCGACGGGAATGCGGCGGCGGGGCTTCTCAGCGAAGTGTTCGCCGGCGAGGTGACGACGGCCGTCGGCACGTGCGACAGCTGCGGCTCGGCCGAGGCGGTCGGAGCGATCCACGTCTACCTGGCGGCGGGCACCGTTCTGCGCTGCCCGCACTGCGAGGCCGTCGTGATGAAGGTCGTCACGGACGGCGAACGCATCTGGGTAGACGTGCGCGGCCTGCGCACGCTCGAGCTCGCCCCGATTTAGATCCGCGCGGGCGGCGGTATTGTCAATCGATGGAGCAGCTCCTTTCGGCGCAGGATGAGAAGCTCGTCGAGCGGCTGCGGGCGGGCGACGAGAAGGCCTTCATGGAGTTGATCCGCGGCCTGAACCCGTCGCTCCTGCGCGTTGCGCGAATGTTCGTGCCTACCGCGGCCCTGGCAGAAGACGTCGTCCAGGAAACCTGGCTGGCGGTTCTGAAGGGGATCGACCGCTTCGAGGGGCGCTCGTCGCTGAAGACGTGGATCTTCCGCATCCTCACGAACACGGCGAAGACTCGAGGCGAGCGCGAGCGGCGGTCGGTTCCATTCTCGGCTCTCGACACGGACGAGGGTGGCTTCGAGCCGGCTGTCGAGCGTTCGCGCTTCACCGGCACGGGGCACTGGGCAGTGCTGCCGCGCGCGTGGCCCGAAGACCGGCTCTTGGCGAAGGAGACCCTGTCCGTGGTCGAACGGGCGATCGAACGGCTCCCGCCGAGCCAGCAGTTGGTCATCACCTTGCGCGATGTCGAGGGCTGGACCGCCGAGGAGGTCCGTAACGCTCTCGAGCTCTCGGAGACCAATCAACGCGTGTTGCTTCATCGCGGCCGCTCGAAGGTGAGGCGCGCGCTCGAGCAGTACCTGTCGGAGGAACAATGAGCATCGGTCTGGCCCATCTGAACTGCCTGGAGCTCGTCGAGCTCGTGACGGCGTACCTCGAGGGCGATCTGTCCTCTGGCGAGCGCAAGCGTTTCGACGCGCACCTCTCGGCCTGTGACGGCTGCACGACGTACGTCGAGCAGATGAGGCGTACGGTCGAGCTCACCGGCACGCTGCGGGTGGACGATGTGCCGCGGGAGGCCGAGGAAGCGCTGCGACATGCGTTCCGCGACTGGAGGGCGCACTAGGGGGGCCCGGGTGGGCGCGCAACGAGGCGCGCCCGGCACCTGGCCCGACTGCGGCTGCGGGCCAAGCTGCCCGGACCCCGGTCCTAGAGTGCCCGAAGACGGCTGTCCCTGACGGGTAGCCTTTTGTCGGTGGAGGAGGGGCGAATCGAGCCGGGACACGGCGTCCTGGCGGACGCGGAGCTCGTCTGGGAGGAAGAGCTCTGGAGGGACGACGAGACCGGTGACCGTAGCGGGTGGTTCTGCGTGCGCACGAATCCCTTTCCCTGTCCAGCGGCCGGCTGTACGTTCGTCGCCGGCTTCATGACCGCAGCGCATCTGATCCTCGTCTGGGAGCGGCGCGACGACCCGAATTTGCTGCATCACGCACAACGCGCCAAGGAGGTCGGGCGCAATCCACGCATCCAGGGGTACGAGCCGTCATACGGCCCGAGCGCGTCGTACTACGCGTGGGAAGCAGCCGGCGGCCCGGTCCACGGCGTCAGGGCGAGGTGATCGAGCAGCAGTTCGGGCGTTCCTTGACAGTCGGAGTCGAGGAGGAGCTCTGGATCGTCGACGCGGAGACGCTGCAGCTCGTGCCCGCGGTCGAGACGCTCGTGGCCGGCGCCGAGGGACGCAACCTTCCGGGCACTCTGAAGACCGAGCTGCACGCGTCGGTCGTCGAGCTGACGACCGACGTCAGCGACACTGCGGAGCAGGCGCACGAGCGTCTGATCGAGTTACGCCGCGCGGCGCGCGAAATCGCCGCGCAAAACGGGTACGTCGTCGCCGCGGGGGGCTCGTATCCCACGAGCATGCCGTCGGAGCAGAAGATCGCGCCCGTCGATCGCTACCGCGATTTTGTCGAGTACGCCGGCCCGTCGGCGCGCCGTCAGGGCGTCAGCGGCTTGCACATCCATATCGGCATGCCAGACGCCGAAACGTGTTTTCGCGTCATGGAGACGATCCTGCCCTGGCTGCCGTTCGTGCTCGCCCTATCAGCAAACTCGCCGTACTTCGAGGGGCGCGAGACCGGGATGCTGTCGATCCGCGCCGAGGTCCTCGGCTTCCTGCCGCGGCACGGCGCACCGCCTGCCTTCCGAGATTACGCGGAGTGGGAGCGTTTCATCGAGCGAATGGCCGCGACAGGCCTGGCGAACGACTACACGAGCTTCTGGTGGGACGTCCGGCCACATCCGCGCTTCGGAACGCTCGAGGTTCGGACGCCGGACCAGGCGACCTCGGTCGAGCACACGGGTGCCCTGGTCGGTCTGGTGCACGCGCTCTGCGCCTGGGCGTTCGAGGCGCCGCCGCGACCGTTCGAGCCCGCCGAGCGCGGCGTCTACGAACAGAACCGCTGGGCCGCTTCGCGCTTCGGGCCGCACGGGAAACTCGTTCATCCGGACCGCGACGAAGCGCTCACCGTCGCGGCGCTGGCACGCGAGCTGCCGGTTCCCGTGCAGGGACTCGACCCGGAGACGTGCGAGGCCGACCGCCAACTCGAGATCGGCCGTGCCGACGGCCTGTCTGCTGTCTGCGCAGATCTCGTCGAGCGGTCGGTAGCGTAGGAGGATGGCCGTCGTGACCGAGACGATTCAGGTCAGCGGGATCCGCTGTGAGCGCTGCGTCATGCGGCTCGCGAAGGTGCTCGAAGGGCACGAAGGCCTCGAGGAAGCCAACGCCAACTTGATGGGCCAGGTCACGCTTGCCTGGAACGACGAGCGCACGAAGCGCGACTCACTGCTCGAGGCAATGGCCCGCGGCGGCTTCCGCGAAGTGGCCTAGTTCCGTACCCAGGAATGTGTGTGGACAACCGTACGTTTACGCCGAGAAGGCCTTGGTAGGGTGGCCCGACGTGAGCGAGACCACACGGGAGCCCGACGCAAGGCAACTGGCGAGTGAAGCGCGCGATCGCGTGCGCTTCGAGGAGGACGCGCTTGCTTTGTCGGATCAGGTGTATCGAGTGGCCCGCCACCTTGTCGGCTCTCGCGAGGAGGCCGAGGATCTGATGCAGGAGACGTATGCGCGCGCGTTTCGCAGCTGGCGGTCGTTCACGCCCGGCACGAACCTGCGCGCCTGGCTGCTGCGGATCCTGACGAACCTGAACATCGACCGCGGCCGCAAGCAGCAACGCACGCCGGACACGCAGCCGCTCGAGGAAGGCGACTACTTCCTCTACAACAAGCTCGAGGCTTCGGGCGACGGGGCGAGCGACGAAGATCGCGTCGTCGAGCGGCTGTCGCAGAACGACGTCGTGGGCGCGCTCTCGGAGGTGCCGCATGATTTTCGCGACGTCGTAGTCCTCGTGGACATCGGCGACTTCACCTATGCGGATGCTGCGCAGATCCTCGACATTCCGATCGGCACGGTGATGTCGCGCCTGCACCGCGGACGGCGTATCCTGAAGCAAGCCATGGCCGAGTCTGCGGTGGGAGGCGAGGAAGCATGACTGCGTACGATCCCTGCGCGCACTGCGAAGAGATGATGCAGCCGTACATGGACCGCACGATCACCGATGCGGAGCGTGCGGAAGCGGAGCTGCATCTCGACGGGTGCACCTACTGCCGCAAGCGTTATCGCTTCGAGGAGAGGCTGCGCCAGTTCGTGCGCCAGGCAGTGCAGCAGGAACCGATGCCGGTCGAGCTCAAGACGAAGCTCGCAGAACTTCGAACACCTTTGCAGTAGGAGCTATTCGCCTGGACCGCGCGCTGGTCCGACGATGACGTAGAGCTGGCATGGGCCGGTTCCTCCAGGAAGCGGCTTCGTCGGTACGCCAAGTTGCTTCGCCAGCCTGAAAGCGACGCCTTCGCATTTCGGCGGGAAGTACACCGCCGTTTGCGGATACGTGAAGTTGTCCGCACGGCCGACCTTCTTGATGGTGTAGCCGAACGCGCCGATGCGGCTCGCCACTTGCCGTGTGTAGTTGATGTCGCCGCTGCCGTTCAGGACATTGACGGGGATTCGCCAGGGCGGCGGGAGAATCGCGCTCGGGCTGCCCTGGTTCGGCTTGCCACCTGAACGTGGGATCAGCAGCAGCGTCGCGAACACCGCGAGAGCGATCACGACCCCGCCTACGACCAGCAATCGTGGCAGCGGGTTCCGGTGGATCGGCTGAGGCGGAACCGGCAAGCCCGCGAGCTGGCGCGCCTCGCGGTTGTCGAGACCGAGCGCCGTCGCGTACAGGGCGGTTGCGATCAACGCGTCGTCCGGCTTCGGGAAGCGATACACCCGGCCCTCCTCGAGCCAGCGAACCTCCTCGGCCCTGATGCCGGCGCGCCGGGCGGTCTCCTCGACGGTCAGTTGCCGGTGCAGACGGGCACGGGCCAGCGGCGATTCCTCGCCGGTCGGCTCGAGGGGGTGGACGAGTTCCATACTCGACCACATTCTGGTTTCGGGGGCGGCCATCCTCCTTCATCTCGAGTCATCGGCAAAATCGACGTCTCCTGGAGGATCGAGGTCGTCGCAGGGCACAAGGTCGGCCGGCAGGCCGCGCAGCCCTTCGTCGGGGATCTCGTTCCAGGTGTTACGTGCGAGCAGGAGTGGATGAAGCCGGATGCCCGCGTAGGTGGCGGCAACTCGCTCGGCACCGCTCTCCCGCCAGGCTGCGGCTACGCGGTCGATGGCACGCGGATCGAGCGACGGCCCATCTGCGAGGATGACCATGGCGGCCTCGGTCTCTTCGCCGAGTGTGCGGAGACCACAGCGAAGCGACGCGCCTGGGCCGCGGTGCCACTCGTGGCAGTGCACAGTGCGCGCGGTGGTCTCGACGTCGTGTGCGCCGAGCACGACGACGATGTCCCCGATCGCGGTGCTCGAGCGCACGCGCTCCAGAACCGGCTCGAGCAACACCGCTTGCTTCGGGGAGCCGAAGCGCGTCGAAGCCCCTGCCGCGAGCACGACGGCCGCGATCATCGTGTCAGGTTACGGCGTGACGATCATTCGCTGCACGACGACCTGGCGTGTGGGGCGTTCGTTTGCCGGGTTGCCGAGCTTGCCGATTCGCTCGACGACTCGCAGGCCTTTCGTGACTGTGCCTAGGATCGCGTACTGAGGCGGCAGTCCCGCATCTGCGCCGGTGACGACGAAGAACTGGCTCCCGGAGGTACCGGGCGGTTCGGCGTTCGTCTTCGCCATCGCGACGACGCCCCTGGTGTAGGCCGCATTGGGGGGCGGGACGTCCTGGACGGTGTAGCCGGGGCCACCTTGCCCCGTCGCGGTCGGATCGCCGCCCTGGATCACGAAGCCGGGGACGATTCGGTGGAAGCGCGTGCCGTCGAAGAAGCCCTTCCGCACCAGCGCGGCGAACGACGACGTCGTGCACGGCGAGTCCCGTACATCCAGGCGAATGTCGAACCGGCCGAAGTTGGTGAGGACGCCGACCGTGTAGGCCTTCGACTTGTCCAGCAGCGGGAACGTCACCTGCTTGCCGCTCGTCGGACACGGCGTCTCGGCGTTCTGCTTGACCCCTCCGCCGCATCCAGCCAGGGCGAATATCGGAAGGCCGATCATCGCCGCCACGGCGGGCTTTGCCCGCGCATGCGTCAAATTGCTTCGCGTGCGCGCCGGACGAGGACGCGGGCGATCTCGACCTTGTAGGCGGTACCGGGAAGAGGAGTGGCGTCCTCTAGAGCGTCCGTCGAGTCGAGCAGCCAGGGAATTGGAGCCACTCCGGCGAGAGCGAATCGAATCGCGCCGCCGAAACGTGCCGCGGCGACGCCCACGATCGGGAACGACCACTTCCGGCGGTCCATCGCCTTGAGGTACGTCGACGCATCGGGCGTCGTGAGCTCGATCTCGAGGATCAACTCGTCGGGTGCCAGCGTTGTCACGTCGCGGTTCTCGTCGGTCGGCAAGCGGTAGAGCTCCGCGACCGCAAATTCACGTCGCGTCGTCCGCAATATCGCACCGAGCGCGAGCAGTGCCGCAGCGACGTCTGACGGATGAGCGGATGCGCACTGCTCGTTGCCGAAGATTGCATGCTCGCGGTGTGCGCCGTCCTTCGCGAAGCACTTCTCGCCGCCGTGCAGCCAGCAGTCGAAGCCAAGCCGCCAGTACCAGCAGCGCGTCGCCTGTAGGAGGTTGCCGCCGATCGTCCCCATCGAGCGCAGCTGCGGCGAAGCCGCCTGCGCGCACGCCTCTCGCAGCACTGGCGGGATCTGCGGATCGAGCTCGAGCTCTGCCAATGTCGTTCCCGCGCCGATGCGGGTCCCGGCGATCCCGCGCGGGACGACGTCGCGCACGTCCACGAGCGTGTCGGCCTGGACCAAGCCGTCGCGCATGAGTGGGACGAGCTCGGTGCCGCCCGCGAGGGCGCGCGAGCCGTTGCCGAGCGCCCCGGTCGCTTCTTCGGCGCTAGACGGCCGCAGCAGCTCCACGTTGCTCCCTCTCACGCGCCTCGGCCTCGCGCAGCGCGCGCAACATCTCTTCGCGAGTGATCGGCAGCGACCGAATCTCGGCTCCGGTCGCATCGCGGATGGCGTTCGCGATCGCAGCAGCAACGGGAATGATCGGCGGCTCGCCGAGGCCCTTGGAGCCGAGGTTCGTCAGGTGTTCGTCCGGTATGTCGACGAGCTCGGTGACGATTTCCGGGACGTCCGCGATCGTCGGCATCCGATACGCGTCGAGCGTGCGGGTGAGAATCGAGCCCGTCGCTGGGTCGACGATCCGCTCTTCCGACAGCGTGTGCCCGATGCCCTGGATGATCCCGCCCTCCACCTGGCTCTCGGCGCCGAGCGCATTGATGACGCGGCCGACGTCGTGGATCGCAACGATCTTGTCGACGCGCACCTCTCCGGTCTCGACGTCGACGGCGACCTCTGCAACCTGGACGCCGAACGTCAGAACTTGCATGCCGGCCGGGTTCGGCCCGCGCGCTCCCTTGCCGAGAATCTGACCGCTCTCGAGCAGGCCGGTGACTTCGGTGAGCGGCCACGAACCGCCGTCGGCGGAAACGATCTGGCCCTCCCGCAGATCGAGCACACGCTCTTCGAGGTGGAACCGCTGCGCCGCGATCTCGATGATCTGGCGCTTGGCGTCCGCTGCGGCCGAGCGCACGGCCGGCCCCATCGACGGCACGGTCGACGAGCCTGCGGAGATCGACGCAAAAGGTCCGCGAGCCGAGTCGCCAAGGGAGACCTGCACGTGGTCGAGCGGCACGCCGAGCTCCTCCGCTGCGATCTGGGCCATGGCCGTGCGCGTGCCGGTGCCGAAGTCCTGCATCGCCGTGACGACCTGTGCGCGGCCGTCGGAGCCGACGCGGATCCACGCGTACGAGGGCGGACCGCCTCCTCCGTACCAGATCTGCGACGCGAGACCGATGCCGTGCTTCCACGGGCCCTGGCTGCGCGCGCGTACCTCGTCGCGCTTCGCCCAGTGGGGCTCTGCACGGCGGTAGCACTCGGCGAGGTTCTTCGACGAAAACGGGCGGTCATCGGTGCGGTCGGAGTCGGCGTAGTTGCGGCGCCGCAGTTCGAGCGGGTCGATGCCGAGCTTCACTGCGAGCTCGTCGAGAAGGCATTCGAGCGCGAACGTGCCCTCGACGAAACCCGGCGCTCGAAAGGCGGCCATCGGCGGCAGGTTGAGCTTCGCCGGATACTGCGTCGTGCGCACGTTGTCGCACGCATAGAGCATCTTCATCGGCCCTTCCGTTGTGGCAGACCAGCCCGAGAAGCCGACGGCGTTGACGAAGTCACCGCCGAGCGCAACGAGCGTGCCGTCCGACGTCGCGGCTGCGGTCAGCCTCTGGATGGTTGCGTTGCGGTTGCCGGCGGCGACGTTCTCCTCACGCCGAGTGAGTGCGCACCTGACCGGTCGCCCCGTCCTCTTCGCGAGCTCGGCCGCGATCGGCGTGTAGTCGCCGGGGCTGTTCTTCGCTCCGAAGCCGCCGCCCATCGCATGGCAGATGACACGCACCTTGTCGGGTGGCAGGCCGAGGTGGGCGGCCATCGCCGCGCGGATGCCCCAGATGTACTGAGTCGAGATGTAGATGGTGATGCCCTCGTCCTCCCAGTGACAGACGGCCTGATGCGTCTCGAGCGAGTTGTGGACCACGACCTGCGTCCGATACTCGGCCTTCACGACCACGTCGGCCTCTCCGAGCCCGCGCTCGAAGTCCCCCCGCTCGTACTT
The DNA here is from genome assembly GCA_030773975.1 of Actinomycetota bacterium. Lineage (GTDB taxonomy): Bacteria > Actinomycetota > Thermoleophilia > Gaiellales > Gaiellaceae > 3-1-20CM-4-69-9. The sequence continues at coordinate 9,478 of JALYLY010000113.1, forward strand.
GGCCACGTCCGAGACGAACGACTCCTGTCGCACCGCCTCGTCCGGGTCGAGCAACGGCTCGAGTACATCCCACTGGACCACGATGCGCTCGACGGCGGCCTGCGCCTGGCCGAAAGTGTCGGCCGCAACGGCTGCCACCGCATGGCCGACGTAGCTCGGCTCGTCGGTGAGCTGCTCCTCGTCCGCGGGGCCGATCACAGCACGCACTCCGGGCGCGCCGCGCGCCGGTTCCAGATCGATCGAGATCACACGCGCGCGCGCGTAAGGACTACGGAGAACCGCCGTGTGGAGCATCCCCGGTAGCTGCAGATCGGCCGTGAACGGCGCCTGACCGCGGGCCCGCGCCAGCCCGTCGACCCGGGGCACTCTCTGGCCCACCGTCGTGAGCGGTCCCGCCGGCCACTGGTCGAGTGCGTCCTCGTCGACGACGATCCAGACTTCCTCGTAGCGTCCTTCGACTTCCTTTTCGGTGCGGATCAGTCTTGCCAAGTTCTGATGGCCTCCTCGATCTTCGGATACGTACCGCAGCGGCAGAGATTGCCGGACATGGCATGGCGGATCTCGTCCGTCGACGGGTTCGGGTTTCCCTCGACGAGTGCGGCTGCGGAGACGACCTGCCCCGGAGTGCAGAACCCGCACTGCACGGCGTCCGTCCGTACGAAGGCGTGAATCAGGGGATGGTCGCGAAGACCTTCGATGGTCGTCACCTCGCGGTTGCCGACGGTGTGCACGAGCGTGATGCAGGAAAGCGTCGGCACCCCGTCGAGTTGCACGGTGCAGGCACCGCAGTGTCCCTCGCCACACGCGATCTTCGTGCCCATGAAGCCGAGGTCCTCACGCAACACCTGCGCGAGCGACTGCTCGACCGGCGCGTCGAACGAGTGCGTCTCGCCGTTGATGCGCAGCTCAGGCAGGCGTCGTCACCGCCACGATGTCGGCGAGGTGGATGAGCCGGAAGGTCGCGCGGGTGTGTGCCATGCGGTCCCTTTCGTCCCCTTCTTCCGGAAGTGTCAACCACATCTCCTGCGCGACGGTCAGGAGCTCCCTGATCTGATCGAGCTCCTCGCGGTGCCCGTCCGCCCGGTCGTCGCAGGCGTTCAGCGCCAGGGCGAGCACGCCGATTCGATCCTGCTGTCTTGTCCAGAGGAGCGGGGTCGCCATCGACAGGTACTGGTGGATCCGCGCGAACGACATCGGCTGCTGGAATGTCTCGATGCCCTTCGGCGCCGAGGGCTCGAGCGCAGGCTCGCCGTCGGCGATGCGATTGGC
>JALYLY010000114.1 GCA_030773975.1 Actinomycetota bacterium
GGCGTTGGTGTTCTACAACTCTCTTGATCCAGAAAAGGGGAGGGGGCCATGCCAAGACCCTGCGGCCCGATTCTGGTCGTCGACGACGACGACGCGCTGCTGCAATGCGTGTCTGCTCTCTTGGAAGAGGACGGGTTCGTCGTACTCGCTGCCCGGACGGGCGAAGAGGCGTTGGCTCTGGCACGAAGTGCCTCACCGCGCGCGGCGGTTGTGGACATCTGCCTGCCGGGCTTGAGTGGCTACGAGGTCTGTCGCGTGCTGAAACAAGAGAAGGTCACTCTGCCCGTCCTGTTCATCTCGGGCGAGCGTACGGAATCCTTCGATCGCGTCGCCGGACTGCTGATCGGCGCCGACGACTATCTTGTGAAGCCGTTCGCCCCGGACGAGTTGCTTGCACGGTTGCGGGCGCTGCTGCGGCGCGCGCCGGCCGACGAGAGCCATGGGCTCACGCGCCGCGAGGCGGAGGTGCTTGGGTGCCTGAGCGAAGGGCTTGGCCACTCGGCCATCGGCGAGCGACTGGTGATCAGCCCGAAGACAGTGGGAACGCACATCGAGCACATCTACGAGAAGCTCGGCGTGCACAGCCGTGCCCAGGCGGTTGCCGCCGCGTACGGTCACGGCCTGCTCACTCAGTCCTAGGCACAGCGGAAGGCCCGAGTAGGCTTGGCGCGTGCCGATGACGCTGGTCACCGCGGGGGAGTCGCACGGCCCGGCGCTCGTCGCGATCGTGACCGGACTGCCGGCAGGGCTCGTGCTCGACAAGCCGACGATCGACGCGGACCTGCACCGGCGCCAGCAGGGCTACGGCCGCAGTCCGCGCCAACAGATCGAGCGCGACGAGGTCGAGGTTCTCGCCGGCCTTCGTCACGGGCGCACACTGGGAACGCCGCTTGCCCTCGTCGTGCGCAATCGGGACCACAAGAACTGGGAATGGGGGATGAGCCCCTGGCAACCGGAAGGCGAGCCTTCAGGCAAGGGGACGAAAGCGGTCACGTTGCCACGGCCGGGACATGCCGATCTGGCCGGCGCCATGAAGTACGGCTGGTCGGACGTCCGCGATGTGCTCGAGCGGGCAAGCGCGCGCCACACCGCCGTGATCGTCGCAGCTGGTTCGGTGGCAAAGGCTTTGCTCTCCGAGATCGGTGCCTCTGTCGCGGGTCACGTGGTCACCGCCGATCTCGAGCAGCGCGTGGACGAAGCGCGCGCGGATCGGGACACCGTCGGCGGCGTCGTCGAGGTTCGCGCCCGCGGTGTCCCTCCGGGTCTCGGGTCGTACGCGACGAAGGACGACCGGCTCGATGCTCGCCTGGCCGCAACGCTGATGGGCACGCAGGCGGTCAAGGGCGTCGAGATCGGCGAAGGCTTCGAGCTGGCGTCGAAGCGGGGCTCGGCTGCGCACGACGAGATCCTCCGCGACGACCGCGGGCTCTACCGCGACACGAATCGCGCCGGCGGGATCGAAGGTGGCGTTTCGAATGGGGAGGAGATCGTCGTGCGCTCCGCCATGAAGCCCTTGCCGACGCTGATGAAGCCGCTCGCGTCGGTCGATCTGCAGACGGGCGAGCCTGCGCAGGCGCTCGTCGAACGCAGCGACACCGCCGCGGTCGAGGCGCTTTCAGTCGTCGCGGAGGCGTGCGTGGCGTGGGAGCTCGCACGTGCCGCAAAGGAAAAGTTCGGCGGCGACGCGCTCGGCGATTTCCTCGCCGCGCACCGCGTGTACCTGGAGCGGATCGACTGGTCACCACGGTAGGCGCGCTCGACCGCCATCTCGCGCTCGTCGGCTTCATGGGCGCGGGAAAGTCGACGATCGGTCAGGAGGTCGCGAGCCTCAGCGGCAGGCCGTTTGTCGACCTGGATCGTGAGATCGAGCGTCGACACGGTCCTGTCACCGAGTTGTTCGTCCGAGGCGAGCCCGAGTTCCGCCGCATCGAGGAAGAGATCGCCGCGGAGGTTCTCGCTTCCTCGACGCCGGCAGTGATCGCTTTGGGGGGCGGGGGCGTTCTCTCGGGCCGCACCCGCGAGCTGCTGCTGACCGACGCGTTCACCCTTTGGGTGGACGTCGACGTGGCCGCAGCATGGGAACGCGTCCGCGACACCGGCCGTCCGCTCGCGCAAGACGAGGGTCAGTTCGGCCGTCTGTTCGACGAGAGGCAGCCGCTGTACGAAACGGTCTCGGCGCGCCTCGTCGAGAGCACGGAAGACGTCCTACTCGCGGCGCTGGAGATCGACGTCGGGCGAGGACTGCTCGCAACGCTCCCGGACCGGCTCGGCGCAGACCTCGAGGCCGTGGCCGTGATCGGTGACGAGCACGTGCTCGACATCCATCCATTGGACTTCGATCCTGCAGCCGTCCATCGCGTGCCGCGGGGAGAAGCGGCCAAGACGCCCGCCGTTCTCGATCGGTTGTGGAACGAGCTCGGACTTGACCGGCGGGGCACGATCGTCGGCTACGGCGGCGGATCGACGACGGACATTTCCGGGCTCGCCGCCGCGACGTACATGCGTGGCGTCCGCTGGATCGCGGTGCCGACGACGTTGCTGGGCCAGGTCGACGCAGCGATTGGAGGCAAGACCGCGATCGACCTTCAGGCCGGGAAGAACCTCGTCGGCGCATTCCACTATCCGAGTCGAGTCATCGCCGACCCGGGAGTGCTGGCGACGCTGAATGAGGCGCAGAGACGCGAAGGCATGGCGGAAGTGGTCAAGACGGGACTGCTCGCGGGCCGTCCGCTCTGGGAGCTCGAAGACGAGGCGATGATCCGGGCCTGCGCTGCCTTCAAGGCGGCCGTGTGCCTGGGCGATCCTTTCGATCGAGGCCGGCGCGCGATCCTCAACCTCGGGCACACCTTTGCGCACGCCCTCGAGGCGGCGGCCGGCTACGAGGAGATGACGCACGGGGACGCCGTCGCACTCGGGCTGCTGGCAGCGCTGCGGCTCTCGGGCCGCCCAACCGACGTCGTCGAAGATGTGTTGAATCCACGCCCGGTCCGGGTCGACCGCGACCGTGCCTGGGCCGCGCTCGGCCGTGACAAGAAGCGAGGGCTGGTGCTCCTCGGAGACGACGGCGGGCATTGGGACGTTCCCGTTCCGGCGGAGGACGTCCGCCGGACCCTTGACGACTTGATCTCGCCGTAACAACGGGTCGCCGCCGTCGAGTTTGGTACGGAGAACAGGCGCTCGCAGTAAAGTCGGGCGGTGCAGGTTGTCGTCCTCAACGGGGTGAATCTCGACGTCCTCGCACGTCGCGATCCCGCGCTCTACGGCGGCATGTCGCTCTCGGAGCTCGAGACGCGCATCTACGAGTGGGCGTCGACGCTCGGGTGTCACGTTCGGTGCCGGCAGACGAATCACGAAGGCGAGTACGTCGAGTTTTGCCACGACGCGCTGGACTGGGCCGACGGGGTGGTCGTGAATCCCGGCGCCTGGACGCACTACTCGTATGCGATTCGCGACGCGCTGGAGCTGTTCGACGCACCCATCGTCGAAGTGCACCTCTCGAACATCGACGAGCGGGAGGTGTGGCGGCGCACGTCGGTCGTCGCCGACCTAGCGGCGAAGCGCATCCTCGGCAAAGGCGCAGACGGCTACCGCGAAGCGCTCGAGTTCATCGTCCAGCAGGTGGGAGCTGCGCAATGAACCCTCGCATCGAGCGTCTCCGGGAATCGCTCGAGGAGCCGCTGCTCGTCACCAACCCGACGAACATTCTTTACCTCTTCGGGTTCAAGAGCTCGAACGCCGCGCTCCTCGTCGAGGAGGATCGCGCTCGCCTCTTCACCGATTTTCGCTACTCGGAGGCGGCGCGCGCGGTCGAGGGTGTGGAGTTCGAGGAGACCAAGCGGGCGCTGCTCGCCGATCTCGCGGGCAGGCTGTCGGGCCGCATCGGCTTCGAGGCCGATTTCGTGTCGTACGCCGGCTACGAGACGCTCCGTGGCGGCTCCATCGAGCCCGTTCCCCGACGGGGTCTCGTCGAGCGGCTGCGCGCAGTCAAGGACGACGACGAGCTCGGCGCGATCAAGGGCGCGTGTGAGATCACCGACCGCGTCTTCGAGCGGCTTGTCGAGGAGCGCTTCGTCGGCCGCACCGAGCGGGACCTCGCGTGGACGATCGAGCAGCTCTTTCACGACGAGGGCGCCGAAACCGTCGCGTTCGAGACGATCGTCGCGTCGGGCCCGAACTCGGCGCGTCCACACGGTCGCGCCACCGATCGCCAGATCAGCCGCGGGGAGACCGTGATCGTGGATACGGGCTGCGTTGTGGGCGGCTACGCGTCCGACTACACCCGGACCTTCACGACCGGGTTCGTCGAAGGGCCGATCAAGGAGGCCTACGCCCTCGTGCTCGCCGCGCAGCAGGCGGGCTTCGACGCGCTGCGCGCGGGAGTCCGGGGCATCGATGCGGACGCCGCCGCCCGGCGCGTCGTGGACGGGACCGTGTTCGCCGGCATGTTCGGCCATGGGCTCGGGCACGGGCTCGGCCTGGAGGTGCACGAAGCGCCAAGGCTCTCCACCGAATCGACGGACACCCTCGCCGTCGGCAACGTGGTGACGGTCGAGCCCGGGATCTATCTGGAGGGGCGGGCCGGGATCAGGATCGAGGACAACGTCGTCGTCACGGACGACGGAGTCCGGAACTTCACCGGGTTCCGCAAAGACCTGATCACAGTCGGGTGATAGCTACTCTCTGCGCCGTGGCCGAGACCGTCAACACGAACCAGTTCAAGAACGGCATGCACATCGAGCTCGAGGGCTCGTTCTGGCGCATCGTGGAGTTCCAGCACGTCAAGCCGGGAAAAGGCGGGGCGTTCGTCCGCACGAAACTCAAGGGCCTGGATACAGGTGCGGTGGTCGACAAGACGTTCCGTGCCGGCGAGAAGTTCCCCCGCGTGCGGACCGAGACGAAGGACATGCAATACCTCTACGACTCCGGCGACGAGGTCGTGTTCATGGACCAGGACACCTACGAGCAGACGTCACTTCCTCGCGGCACCGTCGAGGATGCGCTCGAGTTCATGCTCCCGTCCAGCTCAGTGCAGATGCTGCTCGTCAACGGCGCGCCGACCGGGATCCAGCTGCCGGCGTCGGTCGAGCTGGCGGTGTCCGAAACCGAGCCCGGGGTGAAGGGCGACACGGTCTCGAACGTCATGAAGCCCGCAACGCTCGAGACGGGCGCCGTCGTGCAGGTTCCGCTCTTCGTGAACACGGGCGACCGCATCAAGGTCGATCCGCGCGAAAAGAGGTATATCTCTCGGGCCTAGGCCAACGCGCGGCGTAGCGCCTCGGCGCCGTTTTCCAGAACCGGATCGCCGTGCGACACGACGACGAGCTCGACCGGCAGCTCGCCGAGGCGTTTGCGCAACTCCGGCTTGAGCTGCTGCTCGGCCCACTCCTGCTCGCCCTTCGGGAACCAGCGCACGGGCAGCTCAACGCCGCCGTCCTTCCCGATGAGGAGATCCCCCGCGACGAGCGCGCGATGCGGTTCGAGGAAGAACAGCGCCTCGACCCAATCGCTGCCTTTGACGACTTCTGCGTGCACGCCGGCGGGCAGCTCGCCCTTCTCCTCTGGGCGCCACAGCGTCGCCTGGTAGCGGTCGAGCACGGTCGCGACGCTGCGCTCGTGCCAATGCACGGTCAGCAGCACGTGCACCGGGACAGCGAGCCGCTCGACGTCGCGGTCCAGCGCCGACCAAAACCCTTCCTCCTCCCCTTCCGGGATCAGCGGATCGACGACCACCACGGAATCCGGAAGCTCCCCATAAACAGAGCCGACCTCGGGCCCCCAGTGCTCCGCGTGATTCCACTCGGGATGCGACGCGGTCCAACGCCATAGCCCGGGCCTGAGCTCATGGACCTCCATGACGCAAAACCTATCCTGGCTCGGCAGGGCGCTAGGCTCCCCGCATGCCTGCGCTCGCCGACACCACGATCCGCCTGCTAGGCCAGGAGCCGCTCGCGGGGAGATTGCCGACGGCCGAGCAGCTGCGAATCGCGGCGATCCTCGACCGGGCCGGCTACGCCTATCTCGAGGTCTCGGGTGGTGGGTGTTTCGACAGCGCGGTCCGGCGGGGTGTGGAGAGCCCGTGGGAGCGGATCCGTGCGCTGAAGGCGCGCGTGAAGACACCGTTAGGGCTCGCGCTCCGGGGTCGCTTCCTCGTTGGCTCTCGTCCGGTCGACAACGATTTCATCCGGAGATTCATCGCTTGTGCGGCGGAGAACGGCATCGACGTCTTTCGTCTGCACGACCCGCTCAACGACGTCTCCAACCTGCGCGAGGCCGCGGATGCCGTCGCCAGGGCGGGGTGCGAGTTCGAGGCCGGGCTCGTCTATAGCCCGGGCCGAACCGGCGAGAACGATCCCCTCATGGAGCAGGCCCGAGAACTGCCGAATCTCGGCGCAGTGCGCGTGCTGCTGCACGACCCGACCGGCTCCCTGCAGCCACATCGCGCACGCGAGCTGGTCACGGGACTGCGCGAGGTTACCGGTCTGCCGGTCGGCATCTACTGCCAGGGCTCAGGGGGCAACGCGCTTGCCGCCGCGCTCGAAGCTGCACGCGCGGGAGCAGACCTGATCGCATCCGCCGTGTATCCGATCGCGCTCACGCTTCACCGGGTGTCGGGCGAGGCGCTCGCGGAGGCGCTGGCAGGGCTCGGGCTCGACTGCGACATCGACGTAGGAGCTCTCTGGGAGGCGTCCGACGTCGTCGACGAGCACATCGGCGACGAACCGGTGACGCCGCTTGCCCCCCGTGTCGCGGTGCGCGCCGCGCGGCACGACCTCCCGGCCAGTCTCGTCGCGGCGCTCGACACCAACCTGCGGGCGCAGTCGGCGGGCGCGAGACTCGACGAGACGATCGCCGAGCTCGTCCGGATCCGCGCCGAGGTCGGCTGGCCGCCGCTGGCCTCGCCGATCGGACAGGTGCTCGGCTCACAGGCGTTGCTGAACGTCCTCTCCGCGAGCCGCTATACGGTTGTCGTGGACGAGCTGCGCTCGCTCGTCGAAGGTCATCTCGGCACAACGCCGGCCCCGATCGAGAAATCGATCGAGCGGATCGTTTCTCTCACCGCCGATCCGGAGTCGGCGGAAGATGCGACCGCGCCGCCGCTGCAGGAGGTTCGAGCTCAAGCCGAGGGCCTCGCCTCCAGCGAGGAGGAGTTGCTGCTCCTCGGGCTCTTCGGCGACAACGCGGAACCGCTGCTCCGCACGATCCGCGGACGCTCGTCAGGCAACGAGTCGCTCGCCGCCGGCGGGGTCGATCAGGCCCGGGCTGAGAGGATCCGCGACCTCGTGCGCATCGTGCAGGAGACGGGGATCGGCGAGGTCACGATCGAGGAGGCCGGCATGCGCGTCTCCGTGCGTCGCACCGAGGAGCGCGAGCCGGCAGCTGCGCCGACCGAGTCTCCGCTCGCGGCTCTGGAGGACGCCGAGCTGGTTCCCGTTGCGCCGAACGGCATCGTGCGCGTCGAGGCACCGATGGTCGGGACGTTCTACCGGGCACCGCAGCCGGGCGCGCCGCCCTTCGTCGAGGAGGGCCAGCCCGTCGGCGCGGGGCAGACGCTCTGCATCCTCGAGGCGATGAAGCTCATGAACGAAGTGAAGGCCGACGTCGAGGGCATCGTGCGCGGGATCCATGTCGAGAACGCCGCGCCCGTTGAATTCGGGCAACTGCTGTTCGAATTGGAACCGGTCGTGGGAAGGCCGCTGGATGCGGTCTAGGTCTACACCGAGACGGCCGCACCGGCAAAGCCGGCACCGCCTCTACGGTCGGCATCACAAGCGATGCCTCGGGCTGGTCGAGTTGGAACCGCTGACCGCGCGTCCGCTGGACGCTCTCTAACGATGTTCTCGCGCGTGCTCGTGGCGAACCGTGGGGAGATCGCGGTGCGCATCATCCGCGCGCTGCACGAGCTCGGCGTGGAAGCGGTCGCCGTGTACTCGACAGCAGATGCGGGCACACTGCACACGCGGCTCGCCGACCGCTCGGTGTGCATTGGACCGCCGAGCGCAACCGAGAGCTATCTGAACATTGCGTCGGTCGTGGCCGCGGGCGAGACGACGGGCTGTGACGCCGTTCATCCCGGCTACGGCTTCCTGGCCGAGAATCCGGATTTCGTCAAGGCGTGCGAGGAGAACGACCTCGTCTTCGTCGGGCCGGACGCCGACGTGATGGCCCGCATGGGTGACAAGGTTGAGGCGAAGCGCGAGTTGGCGCACGCGGGGCTGCCGCTCGTTCCCGGAACCGAGGCGGTCGGAGCGGACGAAGCGCGCGCCGCGGCCGCGGAGATCGGTTTCCCCGTGCTGCTCAAGGCGTCGGCGGGAGGAGGCGGGAAGGGCATGCGCCTCGTCGAGCGAGCCGAAGATCTCGAGGATGCATTCGAGAGGGCCGGCGCCGAGGCCTTGGCCGCCTTCGGCGACGGGACCCTTTACCTGGAGAAGCTGATCACTCCCGCACGGCATGTCGAGATCCAGGTGCTCTGTGACGCGGACGGGGGCGTGCTCACTCTCGGCGAGCGGGAATGCTCGATTCAGCGCAGGCACCAGAAGCTGATCGAGGAGTCGCCGTCGCCGGCGCTCGACGACTCGACGCGAGAGGCGATGGAGTCGGCAGTCGCGCGCGCGTGCCATGCGATCTCCTATCTCAACGCGGGCACATTCGAGTTTCTCCTCGCGCCGGACGGCTCGTACCACTTCATCGAGCTGAACGCGCGGCTCCAGGTCGAGCACCCGGTGAGCGAGCTCGTGACCGGAATCGACATCGTGCGTGAGCAGCTGAAGATCGCTGCAGGTGAGCAGTTGCACGAAACAGGGCGGGCGCCGAGACGTGGGCACGCCATCGAGGTCCGGCTCAACGCCGAGGATCCTGCCCGGGGCTTCAGACCTGCGCCCGGGGTGATCGAGCGTTTTCGGCCCCCGCTCGGCCCCGGTATCCGGCTCGACACCCACGTCGAGGAGGGATCGGTGATCCCGCCGTACTACGACTCGTTGATCGGCAAGCTGATCGTGTGGGACGAGGACCGCGACTCCACGATCGAGCGCGCATTAGGTGCACTCGGCGAGCTCGATATTCGAGGTGTGCCGACGACGCGCGACGCTGCAATGGAGATCCTCGCGAGCGACGCGTTCCGGAGCGGCCGGTATTCGACGAGCTTTCTCGACGAGACGCAGTTGGCGGCGGTGGGCGCCGCATGAACTTCGTCGTTTCGGAACCTGCAGGCACGATCACGGTGACTCCGCCGGCCCTGGCCGGTCTCGTCATCCAGGCCGCGGAGTCCGTTGACGGCGTGCAGGTCCGTCGTGGACGGCGCCGGCTCGACGTCGACGTCGCGCTCGGTGAGGCAAGCGTGCGGCTAGAGCTGACGGCGCGCTACGGGCTCGTGCTTCCGGAGGCGGCGCGCGAGGTTCAGCAACGCGTGGCCGACGCGCTTGCCACCATGTGTGCGGTTCGGATCGGGAGTGTCGATGTCTCCGTCGAGGAAGTCGAATGAGCGGCCGCCGCGCTGCGCGTCGGACTGCACTGTTCCTTCTCTACCAGTGGGACGTCACGGGCCAGCCGCTTGCATCGCTCTACGAGGGCGAGGTCGATCCGTTCGCACGCGAGACCGCTGACGCCGTTGCTGCGGAGGCTGCGGACTACGACCGCCGGATCACGGAGGCGGCGGAAGGGTGGACGGCCGACCGGCTCGGCGCGATCGAGCGCAACATCCTTCGCATCGCTCTGCACGAGCTGGACGGAGACGAGGTTCCGGACGAGGTGGCAATCGACGAAGCGGTCAATCTGGCAAAGCGGTACGCAACCGATGATGCTGCGCGGCTGGTGAACGGAATTCTGGGACGGATCGTGCGGGAGCGCGTGTCATGAGCGCAGAAGACTCCCTCAGCAGGGCGGAGGAGCTCCTCGCGCGCCTGGAGCGGGCGCGGGCGGAGCTGGAACGTCTCTCCCAGGCCAACGACGCCGAGAAGGCGCTCGACGTCCTCGCCGAGCTGTCGGAGCTGACCAAGGCGATCGAAGAAGAGCTCCAGAACGCGAAGCGGGTCGCGGAGACAGATGCGGAGCCCTGACCAGCTGCGCATTCTCGTCGAGGAGTACCTCGGCGATCTGGCGCTGACGCCCGAGCTGCACGGGCAGGCCGAATCCGTGCGCTACGCGCTCGTCGGCGGGAAGCGTGTGCGTGCCGTGATCTGTCTCGCGACAGTCGAGGCCGCCGGCGTGGACGCCGAAGCCGGACTGCCTGCAGCGGCGTCACTCGAGCTCGTCCACGCGTTCTCGCTCGTGCACGACGATTTGCCCGCGCTCGACAACGATGCGGAGCGTCGGGGCCGGCCTTCGGTATGGGCGCAGCACGGAGAGGCAGTCGCGGTTCTCGCCGGCGACGCGCTACTCGCGGAAGCGTTCCGGCTGGCGCTCTCCTATCAGGTGCCGCAGGTCGGCCGCGAGCTTGCGCAGGCGACGCTCGGGATGATCGGCGGGCAGTACCTCGACATCACAGGCTCCGCGCCGGACGAGGCGACCCTGCACAGGCTCAAGACCGGCTGCCTGTTCGCCGCGGCGGTCGGCACAGCGCTCTGGGTAGCGGACGTGCCGGAGGGCGAGCAGGTTCCGTGGCGTGCGTTCGGCGACGAGCTCGGACTGCTGTTCCAGATCGTCGACGACATCCTCGACGGCGACGGCTATGTCCTCGCACACGGCGAAGGCGGCGCTCGTGCACTGGCAGATGAGGCCGCAGCGCGTGCGCGCGAACGTCTCGCCGACGTTCCAGCCGACACGTCGACGCTCGGGGACATCGTGGCCGGTCTCACGACTCGAACGTCGTGAGCGACCGCCCGGCGCGATACATCGTCGCGGTCGGCAGCGGGAAGGGCGGCGTCGGCAAGTCCACGGTCTCGCTCCACCTCGCCCTCGCGCTCGCGCGGCGCGGCCTGTCGGTAGGACTGCTCGATGCCGACGTGTACGGGCCGGACATCCCCTTGATGGTCAACCTGACGCGGCATGAGGACGCCCGCACGTGGGACTTTTGGCGTCGCGGCGACGTGCGCCACGAAGCGCTCGAGTCTCACGGGATCCGCATCATGTCGGTCGGATTCCTGCTGGGCGAGCGGCAAGCGCTGACGCTGGGGGCACCCCTTCTGACCGCGGCGTTGAGGCAGCTCGTCCATCAGGTGGAGTGGGGGCCGCTCGACATCCTCCTGCTCGACCTTCCGCCGGGGACAGCCGATCTTCAGCAGCAACTCGTCGGCGTCGTGTCGCTCGACGGTGCGGTCGTGGTTGTCGGCCCTCAGGACGTCGCCCATCTCGATGCCAGGAAGTTCGTCGCCTTTCTTCGCGACACGGATGTGCCGGTGCTCGGCGCGGTGGAGAACATGAGTGGTCTCCACTGCCCGCACTGCGGCGAGTTGATTGACGTCTTCACTCCCGTCACGAAGTCTCGATCGGTCTGGGCGGAAGGCGTGCCTCTGCTCGGACGCATCCCGCTCGATCCTGCGCTTGGCACTCTCGAGGGGCTCGTTCGGCCACAAAGCGAAGCCTTTGACGCAGTTGCCGCGCAGATGTTCGACGCGCTTGAACGCCGTACCGCCGCGTGAAGAAGCGGCTCGACGTCTTGCTCGTCGAGCGCGGACTGGCCGAGTCTCGCACGCAGGCACAGGCGCTCGTCCTCGCGGGTCGAGTGCCCGGATACGAAAAGCCCGGCATGCAGGTGGACGAGTCGGCGCCGTTGGAGGTCGAGGCCCCGCCGCCGTACGTGTCGCGCGGCGGGCACAAGCTCGCACACGCGCTCGACGTCCTCGGCTTCGATCCGGCCGGACGGGACTGTCTCGACGTCGGCGCTTCCACCGGCGGGTTCACGGACGTCCTGCTCCAGCGCGGGGCGGCACGGGTCGCCGCCGTGGACGTGGGCTATGGGCAGCTGCACGAGAGGCTGCGATCGAATCCGCAGGTCGCCGTCTTCGAGCGCACCAACGTGCGCGCGCTGCGCGAGCTCCCGTTCGCGCCAGATCTCATCGTCTGCGACGTGTCTTTCATCAGCGTGCGGCTCGCCCTTCCGCCCGCCCTTGCGCTCGCCCGTCCGGGATGGGAGGCGATGGTGCTGGTCAAGCCGCAGTTCGAGGCCGGCCGGGCCGAGGTCGGCAAGGGCGGTGTCGTACGAGACGAAGTAGTCCGCCGCCGTGTCGTGCGCGAGATCGCCGAGGCGGCGCTGGCCTGGGGAGGCGAAACGGTGGCGGCCGTAGACTCTGGGCTACCCGGGCCCAAGGGAAACCGGGAAGTGTTCCTCCACCTCGTTCACCGTGAGCACCCCGAGCTCCCCGACGACATCGACGACCGGATCGCAGCGGCGGTCATCTGAGGCCGTGCGGCGTGTCGCCGTCATCACGCACGGGAAACCTCAGACGATCGGTCCCGCGCTCGAGCGGTTGGAGAAAGTTGCCCGCGAGGCGGGAGTCGAGCTGCTTCTGCCCGACGAGGAGGTGGAGAAGCACGGCGTCGGCGAGCCTGAGGAGGATCTCTCTGATGCCGACGTAGCCGTCGTCCTCGGCGGGGATGGAACGATGCTGCGCGCGCTGCAGCGGTTTCTCGGCACCAAGATCCCCGTCGTCGGCGTCAACTTCGGCCGGGTCGGGTTCCTCGCGTCGATCCAGCCGAACGAGCTCGAGTCAGGTCTCGCGCGAGTGTTCTCAGGCGACTACCGCGTCGTGCCCCTCACCACGCTGGAGGTCGAGGTCGACGGCAACCGCGGCGCGGCGATCAACGACGTCGTCGTGCTGAGCTCGATCAGGGGGCGCATGGTGGAGCTCGCGTGGGCGCTCGGCAGCGAGGACATGGGCGTGCAACCGTGCGACGGGATGATCTGCGCCAGTCCGGCCGGCTCGACGGCGTACAACCTGTCGAACGGCGGGCCCGTACTCGCGCGAGGGCTGGATGCGATGGTCGTCACCTTCATCGCTCCGCACTCGCTGCACGCACGCCCGATCGTCGTCCCCCGGGGCGTCGACCTGGAAATCCGGAACGAAACCTTGGACGTGGACGTGACGGTGCTCGTCGACGGGCACCCGCTCACTGACGTCGGCCATGGGTCGCCGATCGCGATCCGGCTGAGTGAGCAGCGCAGCCTCCTGGCCACTCTGCCTGAGGCGACCTTCTTCAGGCGTTACCGCGAGACCTTCGGGTCCTAGGCTCGTTTCGGCGCATTCGCGCCACCCACCGGCGCGAATTCGAGGGCTAGGCTCGACGTAGGGGAGGGAGGTGGGGTGTCCCACGGCTAGACGCGTGTACCTCTAAGGCGTCCCTGAGGGCCTGGGACTCTTCGACGATGGTGCCGCGGCGCCCGGACGCCTACGATCTCGGCGGCACCATGCTCCGCCGCCTCCGCATCGAGAACCTCGTCCTGATCCAGGAGGCGGAGCTGACCTTCGCTCCCGGGCTCAACGCGATCACGGGCGAGACCGGGGCGGGAAAGACGATTCTCGCCCAGGCGATCGGCCTGCTCCTCGGCGCCAAAGGGGACGCCGGCTACATCGGGGCGGATGGGACGGAGGCCTACGTCGAGGCCGAGCTCGATTTCCCCGCAGGGTTGCTCGAAGAGGACGAGTTTTTCGCGCTCGCCGAGCTCCGTCCCGAGGACGGGGAGGAGCTCGTCGTCGCCCGGCGGGTCTTCGCCGACGGGCGCACCCGCGCTTACGCATGGGGGCGCAGTGCCGCACGTGAGGACCTGGCTGCCGCAGGAGAGCGGCTGATCGCGATGTCCGGCCAGTTCGAGCAACGACGTCTCGCGCGTCCCGGCTACCAGCTCGACGTCCTCGACTCGTACATCGGAGGCGAGCAGCTCAGGCTGCGAGCGGAGTCGCGCCTCGCGTGGCGCGAGCTCACGGCTGCGCGCCGCCGGAACGAAGCGCTTCGACAGGGCGCCGCCGCTTCCCACGCGCGGCTCGCCGAACTACGCGCACTCGTCGAGGACACAGCCGGGCTCGAACCGGATGCGGAAGAGAGTCTTCGCGGCGACCGCGAACGTCTCCGTTATGTCAGCGAGCTCGCGGACGGCGCCGCCGGAGCGGCCGAGGCGCTCGCTCCCGACGAAGGCGAGGGCGCGGCCGGGCTGGTCGGGAGCGCCGAGCGCACACTCGCGCCGCTTGAGCAGCTGGCGCCGGAGCTCGCCCGCGCCGGTGACGAGCTGCGCGACGTCGAGCTGCGGCTGCGGGAGACGGCGAGCGAGCTCCGTGGATTCCTGACGACACTCGAGGCCGAGCCGGGACGCCTCGAACAGATCGAGGAGGGTCTCGACCGCATCGCCGAGGCAAAGCGCCGCTTCCGCGCGCAGTCGTACGACGAACTGCTCGCCCGCGCGGCCGAGGCGAAGGCGGAGCTGGAGGCGATCGACGACGGCTTCGACCCGGTTGCGGCGGCGGCGGAAGCGCTGGTCGCCGCCGAGCGAAATGCCCACCGGCTCGCCGAGGAGCTTCGCGCTGCGCGGCGCGAGGCGGCTCCTCGCTTCGCGAAGGACGTCGCGCGCGAGCTCGTCGGAGTGGGGCTGGGTGAGGGCGAGTTCGTCGCCGAGCTGCGGGAGCGAGATTCGGGCCAGACCGGTTTCGACGAGGTTGCGTTCCTCGTCCGGCCGAACTCGGGTCTGCCGCTCGCTCCGGTTGCGGAGACCGCCTCCGGCGGCGAGCTTTCACGCATCGCCCTCGCGATCGCCGCCGTGGCGGGCGGCGAGACGATGGTCTTCGACGAGATCGACGCCGGCATCGGCGGCGAGACGGCGCACCGTGTCGCCGACACGCTGCGCAGACTCGCCGAGCGCGCCCAGGTCGTGACGATCACGCATCTGCCGCAGATCGCGAGCGTCGCCGATCGGCACTTCCGGGTCGAGAAGATCGCCGGCGACCCGACTCACACGCGTATCAACCTCCTCAACGATGCAGAGCGGCGCGACGAGCTGCAGCGCATGCTCGGCGGCCGGGAATTCCTCTCGAGCGTCGCGAAGTGAGTTTCGTCGAGCTCACCGGGCACGCGAAGCTCGATCGCCGCACAAAGAATCTCGTCAAGAGGCTCTCTGCTGACGACATTGCGATCATCGACCACACGGATCTCGATCGCGTTTCGGCGGAAGCGCTCCTCGAGTCCGGTGTGCGCGTCGTGGTCAACGTCGCTCCGTCGCAATCCGGCCGCTTTCCAAATCCAGGACCGCTCGCGCTCGTGCGCGGAGGCATCCGCCTGATCGATGTGACGGCTGACGGTCTCTTCGAGCACGTGCACGAGGGCGAGCTGCTGACCGTGCGCGGCGCCGGTCTCTACCGCAATGGAACTTGCCTTGCCACGGGACAGGTGCTCGAGGAGCGGGAGCTCGAACGGAAGCTCGCCGAACAACGCGGCAGGGTCACCGAAGCGCTCGAGGCGTTTGCAGAGAACACGATGCGCTACCTGCGGGAGGAAGGAAAGCTCCTGGCGGAGGGGATCGAGTTTCCGCCGATGAAGACCGGCTTTCGTGACCGTCATGCGCTCGTCGTCGCGCGTGGTCCGGGCTACAAGCGCGACCTGCGCATGGTGAAGCCCTACATCCGCGCCTTCAAACCGGTCCTGATCGGCGTCGACGGCGGCTCGGACGCCCTGCTCGAGGCCGGTTACAAGCCCGACGTGATCGTCGGCGACATGGACTCCGTGTCGGACAAGGCGTTGCGGAGCGGCGCGGAGGTTCTCGTCCACGGCTACCTCGACGGCGTAGCGCCGGGGGAAGAACGCGCAGCTCAGCTCGGCGTGAAGTACGAGGTCGTGCGAGCGACCGGAGTCAGTGAGGACGTGGCACTGCTACTCGCACAGGAGAAGGGCTCGGACCTGATCGTTGCCGTCGGCACCCATTTCAACCTGATCGAGTTCCTCGAGCGCAACCGCGCCGGGATGTCGTCGACGTTCGTGACGCGCTTGAAGGTGGGCGAGATCCTCATCGACGCGAAAGGCGTCTCGCGCTTGGCGAGCAGGCAGGTCGGCATCTGGCCACTGGTGCTCTTTACTCTCGCCGGCCTGGGCGCGATTGCCGTCGCGATCCTGGTCTCTCCGGCACTACGCCATCTGCTCGAGTACCTCGCACTGCGACTGCGCGACCTGCTCGGGATCGGCTGAAACTAGGCTGCAGGCATGCCTCGAGCCTCGGCTTCGCGTGAGCTACTCGCAGCGCGGGAGGACGTCTGGTCGTTCGTCGCGGAGCCGCATCATTTTCCGGACAGGTGGCCCGGAATCGGCGGCGTGCAACCCGACCGGCGCGGGTTCGCCGAAGGCGCGCGCTGGGGCATCGGCGGCACGGACCGGCCCACCCTACTACGACGTGCGACGTCCAGCGGCATGCTGCTCGTGACGGGCATAAAGACTCCGGAGCGGTTTGCCTGGAGGTTGACCGGCGACCATATCGACGCCGAGCTTCGACTCGACGAGCGTGGGCCGGACCGCACGATCGCGACGCTCGACATCGAAGCGCCGTGGCTCTACGGCTTCAGCCGCGCCCTGCCCCGGAGGGCGCTGACTCGTCTGCACGCCTTGTGCCAGACTGCTGCTGAGCTCTAACGAGCTCCTCGCCCCCTTATGTTCGATTTCCGCTACCACGTCGCGTCCCTTGCCGCGGTCTTCTTCGCGCTCGTGATCGGCATTCTGGTGGGCGTTGCGCTTGCGTCACACGGGCTCGGCAATACGGAGCGAAAGCGGCTCGAGGAGGACTTACGCCGCGCGGAGAGCCAGGCCGACGTGCTCAGAACGCAGGTCGCGACGCTCATGAACGAGGGCGCCGGCGATCGTGCCTTCGTCGAGGGGACGTACAAGAGCGTTATGGCGAACAGGCTCAAGGGCAAGAAAATCGCCGTCCTCTTCATCGGCTCCTCCGAGAAGGCTCGCCAGACTGAGATTACGCAGGCGCTGGCCGACGCAAACGCAGGCACACCCCTGCGAATGAGGTTCGTCAAGGTCCCGATCGACCCGTCTGCGTTGGCGAGGAAGCTCGCGACGAAGCCCTTGCTCGCAAACTACTCCGCCCCGGATCAGCTGCAGAACCTCGGCCACGACCTGGGGCAGGAGTTCGTGGCGGGGACGGACACGCCGTTGTGGATTGCGCTGCAGAGCCTGATCGTCGAGGAGAAGGCGGGCCCGTCGAGACCTCCGGCGGACGGCGTTGTGATCGTACGCACTGCGACGCCTCAAACCGGTCCAACCGCGCTCTTCCTCAAAGGTCTCTACGCCGGCCTCGCCGACGTCGGCGTTCCCGTAATCGGCGTTGAGCGTACGGACGATCCGGGAAGCGCAATCAAAGCGTTCCAGCGGGCTGAATTCTCGACGGTCGACGACATCGAGACGCGGATCGGGAAGCTCGCACTCGTCGCCTTGCTCGCCGATCCGACTTCAACAGGCGCTTTCGGAACGAAGAAGACCGCGCAGGCCCAGTTGCCGCCCATTCCCCCGCAGACGGCCACGGCGGGTGGATGAGCCGCTGACCATCCTCGTCCCCGCTCGAGACGAGGAGGCCGTGATCGGATCGACCGTCTCGCGGTTGCGCAAAGGGTTTCCGGAGGCGGAGGTGATCGTCGCGGACGACGGCTCGCGCGACCGCACCGCCGAAGTCGCCGAAGAAGCGGGCGCCCTGGTCCTGCGCCTGCCGCGTCGCGGCAAAGGCCAGGCCTTGTCGGCTGCCGAGCGCGCCGCGCCGCCAGGAGCGCTGCTGCTGTGCGACGCCGACCTCTCGGGCGAGCTCGAGCCCCTTCTCCATGGAGGCGGCGACCTGAACATCGCCGCCTTCACTGAACGTGTTGGAGGAGGCTTCGGTCTCGCGAAGCGCGTGGCCCGTGGACTGATCGAGGTGCTCGGCGGGCTCGAGGTGCGCGAGCCTCTCTCCGGCCAACGGGCGCTCTCTCCCGCCGCGCGAGCGACGTGCTTCCCCGTTGCCGCCGGGTTCGGCTGCGAGGTGCGGATGACGATCGACGCAGCGCGCGCGGGCTTGCGCGTCTTCGAGGTGGAGCTTCCGCTGGGCCACCGGTCCACCGGCCGCGACCTCACCGGGTTCGTGCACCGCGCGCGGCAGCTGCGCGACACGGTCTATGCCTGCGGGCCGCTCGGGATCAACTTCCGAGGCCTGCGCCTGCCCCTCGTCGGCTGGAAAGTGGGCGCGACGGGCGGTCCCGCCGTCGCTGCGGTGGCCGCCCTCGGCCTCGCCGACGATCTGTGGAGCGGACCCGAACGAGGCTTCGGCGCCCACCTACGAGCCGGCCGGACGACCGGCGTCCTCAAGCTGGTCGGCATCCCTGCGGTCGGGCTACTTGCGACCCGGCGGGTCTCCGGGGCGCTGCTCGTCGGTCTCGCCGCCAACGTACTCAACCAGCTCGACACGCGCCCCGGCCGCGCACTCAAGGCGTACCTGGCTGCGGCCTTGCCTCTCGATGCTCCGGTCGGCGTCGCCGTCCTGCTGCTTCCATACGATCTTCGGGAGATGGCGATGCTCGGGGACGCGGGGTCGAACGCGCTGGGCGCCCTGCTAGGCTTGAATTCCGTGAAGCGATTCACGGGAAGAGGCCAGTGGGTGGCGATCGGCGCCCTAGCAGGCCTCACCATCCTCGGAGAGCGAAAGTCCATCGGCGCCTGGATCGAACGGGCCCCCGTTCTTTCGTGGATTGATCGGGTAGGCCGAGCATGAGCACAGCGGCCCGTCCGACGAAGTACGTCTTCGTGACGGGCGGCGTCGTCTCGGCGCTCGGCAAGGGGATCGTCGCGGCCTCGCTCGGCCGGCTCTTGAAGGCACGCGGGTTGCGTGTGCAGGCGCAAAAGTTCGATCCCTATCTCAACGTCGATCCCGGCACGATGAGCCCATTTCAACACGGTGAGGTGTTCGTCACCGAGGACGGCGCGGAGACCGACCTCGACATCGGTCACTACGAGCGCTTCATCGACGAGAACCTGACGCGCGCGGCCAGCCATACGGCCGGCGCGATCTGGGACTCGGTCCTGAGGAAGGAACGCAAGGGCGAGTTTCTGGGCGCGACCGTGCAGGTGATCCCGCACATCACGAACGAGATCAAGCATCGGATTCGAGCCAGCGCCGTGTCGACTCCGACGGACGTGGTCATCAGCGAGATCGGCGGCACCGTCGGCGACATCGAATCGCTCCCGTTCCTCGAGGCGATCCGCCAGTTCCGCCGGGAGGTCGGCGCGGAGAACGTCCTCTACCTGCACGTGACGCTCGTGCCGTTCTTGGAAGCGGCCGGCGAGCTGAAGACGAAGCCGACGCAGCATTCCGTCAACGAGCTGCGCCGCATCGGTATCCACCCCGACATCGTGGTCTGCCGTTCGCACGAGGAGCTGTCCGCGGACATCCGCGAGAAGATCGCGCTGTTTGCCGACGTCGAGCCGGAAGCGGTGATCGCGAGCCCCGACGTTCCCGATGTCTATCTCGTTCCTTCGCGGCTGAAGGCCGAAGGGCTCGACCGTCTGGTCGGCGAGAAGCTCGGTCTGCCGTCCACCGAGGCCGACCTGGGCGACTGGCTCGACCTGAACGAGCGCATGCAGCAGAGCGAGGAGGTCGTCGAGATCGCGCTCGTCGGCAAGTACGTGAAGCTGCAGGACGCCTATCTGTCCGTGCACGAGGCGCTCAAGCATGCAGGCGCGTACCACGGGGCGAAGGTGCGCGTGAGCTGGGTCGATGCTGAAGGGATGTCGCTGGACGAAGCGACCGGGCTGCTCGAGCAGGTCGACGGAGTGCTCGTACCTGGCGGCTTTGGCTCGCGGGGCTGGGAAGGAAAGATCCTCGCCTGCCGCGTCGCGCGCGAGCGCGAGATCCCGTATCTGGGGATCTGCCTGGGCATGCACGTCGCCGTCTCCGAATTCTCGCGCCATGTGCTCGGCCTCGACGGCGCCAACTCGACCGAGATGGATCCCGAGACGCCGCATCCGGTGATCGACCTGCTCCCCGAGCAGAAGGAGATCGAGGATCTGGGCGGCACGATGAGGCTCGGCGCGCAGGCGGTCGAGGTGGTGGAGGGAACCCGTGCGTACGACGCCTACGGCGAGCCCGTCGTGCACGAGCGTCACCGGCATCGGTACGAGGTCAACAACCATTACCGCCCTGCGCTCGTCGAAGGCGGATTGGTCGTCTCGGGCACGTTCCAGGCGGGCCGGCTCGTCGAGATCGTCGAGCTGCCCGAGCACCCCTGGTTCGTGGCCAGCCAGTTTCATCCGGAGTTCAAGTCGCGGCCGACGCGTCCGGCGCCATTGTTCCGCGACTTCGTCGGCGCCGCACTCG
>JALYLY010000115.1 GCA_030773975.1 Actinomycetota bacterium
CGAACATCGGCGCCGGCCAGATCTCGAAGAACCAGTCGCTCGGCTTCACGATGGGCGACGACACCGGCATGACCTACGACGACATGAAGAACAAGGTCATGGGCGAGCTGAAGAAGGTCTTCCGGCCCGAGCTCCTGAACCGCATCGACGAGGTGATCGTCTTCCACAAGCTGACGAAGGAAGAGATCCTGACGATCGTCGACATCCAGATGAAGCGCGTGAAGGAGCAGATGGCGATCCACAGCGTCGCGATCGAGTTGACGGACGACGCGAAGGAGCTGCTCGTCGACAAGGGCTACGACCCGGCAATGGGGGCACGGCCGCTGCGCCGCGCGATCCAGCGGGTGATCGAGGATCCGCTCGCGGACTTCGTGCTCGGTCGCACGGTCGAGGCCGGCTCGACGATCCTCGTGTCGCGCAAGGGCGACACCGAGGAAGTCGACATGACGGTGATACCGGGCGAGGTCACGCCCGAGGACGTCGTCACGGTTCCGCCGGAGGAGCCTGTGGCCTCCGGCGCCGACGACTCAGACGAAGACTCAGCTGACTAGCACCCGCCCGCTGACGTAAGGGCGCACCAACGGCCGGGACACCGGGCAGGTCGCCTTGCTGGGCCGGTCTGACGTCGAAGCCCGCTGCGCGGATCGCATCAAGCGTGCGATGCGAATCTACGACACTGTCCACGCGAGTCATCTTGCCAACGCGCCCGAGCACCGCAACGATGACCGCAGTGCCGAAGGATGACGCGATCGTCTATCGAACCGAGGTGCTCGCTATCATGGGCGCACTGTCTGATCTAGTCGTCGATGTCCGCGCCATCCGCGAATGGCTCGAAGGGGACGATGAAGAGGAAGAGGATCAAGAGAGATCGTGAGCTCTCGGGGCGGCACCCTACGTCCATCCCGGAATCGGCTCAGAGACTTCGAGAGTTGTACGCGCGAGGGATCGCGGAGCTCGAGGAACGCCGGAAGCTCGATCCCAACGCGCGGTAACTCTCGATCACGCTGACTAGGGATGGAGCGACAGCCCGGCCGCGCCGATCTTGGAGCCATGGCCGCCATCCTGTTCCTCGTCGCGATCCTCGGTTTGCTCTTCGCGGGACGGACGCAGGCGCAAGCCGCCGACGGAAGCAAGCCCCTCTTCAGCTTCCAGGTCTGGCAGCTCGGGCTCGCACTTGTCCTGCCGATCGTCTGCGCCACCGCAGACGTTCCGACGATCGCAAAAGTCATAGCCGTTGCCGCCACCGCATCGGCGTTCAGCTTCTCGGTCTTCCGTGCCCGCCACGCGCACGACTTCGACGACGTCCACTTCTAGGGCCTAAGGCTCTCCAGGCGCTCCTGAATCGCGCGGCGCCCATCGTCGAAGACCTGCGGGTCGCGAAAGAGTTGGTATTGCGCATTGGAGGCCTGCGCGAAAGCGTCGAGCTGGAATGCGATTTCCCGTGCGCTGACTTTGGCATCGAGCTCACCCGCCTCCTGCGCTTGCTCGACGGCGTGCTCCAGGTACGAGAGCCAGGAGCGAATCATCTCTTCGATCCGATCGCGCACCGGGCCGGGACGGTTGTTGAACTCGAACGAGGTCGCGGCGAAGAAGCAGCCGCCTGGGAAGACTTGCCGCTCCGCGTAGCCGATCATGTGGTCGCAGAGCGCCCAGGTCCGCGCCAGCCCTTTGGGCGCACCACGTGCCGGATCGATCACTTCGGCGACGAAGAGCTTGGCTGCGTGTTCGACGGTCGCGAGCTGCAGCTCTTCCTTCGAGCCGAAGTGGGCGAAGAGCCCGCTCTTGCTCATCTGCGTGGCTTCTGCCAGCCGGCCGATCGAGAGGGGATCGAGGCCCTCCTCGGTCGCCAGTGCCGCGGCGACCTCGAGGATCGAATTGCGCGTGCGCTGGCCTTTGGTTTCTAGCACGTACGTCTGATTCTAGACGGCTTGCCCGCGGAACGTTCGCCATGCATTTGACAAGAATAGAACAATCGTACTATTCTGTCGCCGTGGCTATCGACCACGTGATCTTGCCGGTGCGGGACTACGAGGCGGCCAAGCGCTTCTACGAAGGAGCCTTGCGTCCAGTCGGTATCGCCCTGCTGCTCGATTGGCCGGACGGGCGACGGGCCTGGTTCGGCATCGAGGGAAGGGCGAGCTCGCTCTGGCTGGCGGAATCGGCTGCCGCCGGCACACTCGAGGTGTGCCTCGGCGCCGACCAGCCGGAGGCTGTCGACGCGTTTCACGCAGAGGCGCTCGGAGCAGGCGCGCGGTCCAGCTGGGAGCCGGGAATCCGGCCCGAGTTCAGCCGCGACTACTACGCGGCCCGCATCCAGGATCTGGACGGTAACTCGATCGAGGTCGTGTGCCGCGGCGAAGCCGCCGCGGGCGCTCTCGATCGGTCGGTCGCAGCCTAAGTCGTCACACAATCGGCGCGGTTACCGTCGGGACCGACTCCTAGACTGGCGTGGTGGCCAAGCTCGCCGTCAACTACGCCTGCACCGACTGTGGCTACACAGCCGGCCGCTGGTTCGGAAAGTGCCCGGGCTGCAACGCCTTCGGGACGCTCATGGAAGACGTTGTCGGCGGCCCGACCGGCAAGGCGCCGCCCCAACCCCTGCTGCGCCTCGTCGACGTCAAGGCCGACGAGGCTGCGCGGATCCCCACGGGCATTCCTGAGTTCGATCGCGTTCTTGGCGGCGGCCTCGTCCCGGCTTCGCTCGTGCTCGTCGGCGGCGAGCCGGGGGTCGGTAAGTCGACGCTCCTGCTCACGGCGCTTGCGGCCATGTCGAAGGACCGGCGCGCCCTGCTCGTCACAGGTGAGGAGTCCGTCGCGCAGGTGAAGCTCCGGGCCGAGCGTCTGGGCGGCGCCGAGCAGGTCGAGATCCTGGCGGAGACCGAGCTCGAGACGGTGCTGGCGACGCTCGAGGCCGAGCGGCCCGACGTCTGCGTGATCGACTCGGTGCAGACGCTGTATTCCGCGGAGGTCGGCTCTGCGCCGGGATCCGTGGCGCAGGTGCGCGAGGCGGCGTCGCGGCTCATGCGCGCAGCGAAGGAACTCGGCGTCGCGACCATCCTCGTCGGCCACGTGACGAAGGACGGCTCGGTCGCCGGCCCGCGCGTCCTCGAGCATCTCGTCGACTGCGTGCTCCAGTTCGAAGGCGATCGCTACCACGCGCATCGCATCCTGCGTGCCGCGAAGAACCGGTTCGGCTCGACCAACGAGCTCGGCGTGTTCGAGATGACCGGCACCGGGCTGGTCGGCGTTCCGGATCCGTCCGAGCTCTTCGGGCGAGCTGCCGGCAGCGAGGTCGGCTCCGCCGTCGCCTGCGCGCTCGAGGGGACGCGCCCGATCTTGCTCGAGATCCAGGCGCTCGTCGCGCCGTCGGATCTTGCGATGCCGCGCCGCGTCGCGACGGGTGTCGATCCCAAGCGCCTCGCGATGATCATCGCGGTGCTCGGGCGGCACGCGCGCATCGCGCTCGGTAGCGCAGACGTGTTCGTGAACGTCGCGGGCGGTGTGCGCATCGACGAGCCGGGGGCGGATCTCGCCGTTGCGCTGGCGATTGCGTCCGCTGCGAAGGGCGTCCCGACGAAGGAAGCGCTCGCGGCGTTCGGGGAGATCGGGCTCACGGGAAGGCTGCGTCCTGCCGCACAGGCCGAGCGCCGGCTCGAAGAGTGCGCAAAGCTCGGGCTGAAGACGGTTGTGGCGCCAGCGGACACGCCCCCGACGCGACGCAAGCTCGAGGTGCTGCAGGCGGAGACCCTGCCGAAGGCCATCACCGCCGGGCTCGGCTAGCTTCTCGCCCACCGTCGGCTGCCGCCAAATCCAGGTCCGGAGCCCGAGCTTGCCCGCTGAGACTGGCAAACTGCTGAGAATGCACGAGGCACAGGCCGCCCTGGGCTTCACGCGCACGCCGTCGGAGGACGATCCGCGGCGTGACCCGGAGCTGCTCGCTGCGCTCCGGCGGATCGCGCCGGGCACCGACCTCCGCCAGGGGATGGACGACATCATCCGCTCTCGGGAGGGCGCTCTGATCGTGATCGGCGACCCGAACGAGCTCTCGTTCCTCTTCTCGGGCGGGATTCGCCTCGACGTCCCGTTCACGGGCCAGCTCCTCTACGAGCTGGCGAAGATGGACGGCGCGATCATCGTCAATCCGTCGCGGTCGAAGCTCGCCTACGCGAACGTGCAGCTGATGCCGGATCCCACGATTCCGTCGGTGGAGACCGGGACGCGTCACCGCACGGCCGAGCGCGTCGCCAAGCAGACGGGTGCGCTCGTGATCTCCATCTCGCAGCAGCGCTCGACGATCTCGGTCTACGTGGGGCCGACCCGCTACCAGCTGGACGCGGTACCCGAGGTGCTCGGGAAGACGAACCAGGCCTTGGCCACGCTCGAGACCTATGGGCAGCGGCTCCAGCAGGTGCTCACGCGGCTGACGGCGCTCGAGTTCCAGAACGCCGTTGTCCTCGATGACGTGCTCGTCGTCCTTCAGCGTGCGGAGATGACGACGCGTATGGCCGCGGAGATCGAGCGCGACTGTGTCGAGCTCGGCGCCGAGGGCCGCCTGATCCGGATGCAGCTGAACGAGCTCGTGGGCGAGGTTCCCGCGGAGCGCGCGCTGGTCGTCCACGACTACCACGCCGATGGATCCGGCCCGCGAGCAGAGCTGGCACTCGAGGGGCTGCACGCGCTCCCGTACCGGGAGCTGCTCGAATCGGAGCGTCTCGCCGAGCTGCTCGGGTTCCCGCGCGAAGTCAATCCGCTCGACCACAGCGTCGTGCCGCGGGGCCTTCGAATCCTGTCACGGATCCCGAGGCTCCCGGACGGCGTCGTCAAGAAGGTCGTCGGCGACCTCGGCGACCTGGATTCGATCGTGCGTGCGTCCCAGCGCGATCTGGAGAGGATCGGCGGCGTCGGCGCGGTGCGCGCGCGTGAGATCCGCGAAGGGTTGCGCCGGTTGCAGGAGCACAATCTCGTCGAGCGGTATCTGCACCTCTGAGTAGGGCGAGAGGCCTCGCCGCGGGCTACGCGGTCTTCGGGCTCTTCTGGGGCTCGTGGGCTGCGTGTCTACCCGCGATCCAGCAGGCGACGGGCGCGAGCGATGCGCAGCTGGGACTTGCGCTGCTGTGCGTCGCGCTCGCGGCGCTGCCGGCGATGTTCGTGGCGGGTCGGCTCGCCGACGTGTTCGGCGCCCGGCTCGGCCCGATCTTTCTCGTCTTCTTCGGCGCCGTGGAATGGCTTCCCGGGCTCGCGCACTCCGTTCCGATGCTCGTCTTCTTTCTTGCCGTGATCGGGGTCGGCACCGGCCTGCTGGACATCGCGATCAACGCCCATGCTGCGCGACTCGAGGCGCTGCACGGCATCCGGATCATGGACGGGCTCCATGCCGCCTTCTCCGGCGGCGTCCTCGTCGGTGGCATCGGCTCCGGGCTGCTGCGGCACGCCGGCGCGCACCCGGTCTGGATCCTGGCCGCCGTCGGCCTGTTCACCGCGCTGACGGCGCTCGCGAACCTCGGGCCGTACCCGCCGCTCGCCCCGCCGCAGCGGCGCGCGCGCCTGGCGCGGCCTCTGCTCATCGTCGGGCTCGTGCTCGCGCTCGCATTCCTCGTTGAGAACGGGCTCGAAGCGTGGAGCGCGCTTTTCCTCGAGCGGACGCTGAATTCGAGCGCCGCGGTCAGCGGCCTCGGGCCGGGCTTGTTCGCCGGCGCGATGGTGACGGGCCGTGTGCTGGCGCAAAAGGTGGAGTGGCCGTCCATCGCCGGGCGGATGCTCTTTGCCGGGCTTGCGGCGGCAGCCGGGCTCGCCGTCGCCGCCACGGCGCAGCATGCCGCGGTGGCTCTGGCCGGCTTCGTCATCGCCGGCGGAGGCCTGGCCCTGTCGGCGCCGACTCTCTTCGGCTTGGCCGGACGGGTGGGGGGCGAGGGGGGCCGGGGCGGGGCTCTCTCGACCGTCGCGATCCTCGGCTATCTGGGCTTCGTGGCCGGCCCCGCGCTCATCGGGGCGGTGTCCGGGGCGTCGAGCCTACGGGGCGGGCTCCTCTTCCTTTGCGCCGTGGCGGTGATCCTGGCGGCCTGTGCACCGATCCTCCGCCGGGTAGTCCGCGAAATCGGCGGTTAGCAGGGATTTCCCGAAAATGTGGCCATTTCCAGCGCCTTTTGCTAGACTTGTCCTCCTAGGCCGGCGGAATCACCCGCCGGCTTCGCGGTCACAAAAGGACGGAAAGGGGCGGGCTTGTACAAGATCGGCGACAAGGTGGTGTATCCGCACCACGGAGCAGGCACCGTTGTGAAGAGGGAAAAGCGTGAGGTGCTCGGCGAAAAGCGTGAGTACCTGACGATCAAGATCCTGCACAACGACATGACAGTGAACGTCCCGTCCGAGAACGCGGAGGCCGTTGGCCTGCGCAAGGTGATCGGCGAGGACATGGTGAAGGTCGTCGTCAAGGCGCTGACCGGTGGGGGCACGCAGATGCCGAAGAACTGGAACCGCCGCTTCAAGCACAACCGCGACAAGATGAAGACCGGCGACATCCTCGAGTTGGCCGAGGTCGTCCGGAATCTGTCTCTGCGTGACAGCGAGAAGGGCCTGTCGACCGGCGAGAAGCAGATGTTCGTGAAGGCCAAGAAGATCCTGGCCAGCGAGCTGATGTACGCGAAGGACATGGACGAGGAGGAGGCTGCCGAGTGGCTCGACGGCG
>JALYLY010000116.1 GCA_030773975.1 Actinomycetota bacterium
GCGGCGCCTTGCGCGCCTTGTGCAGGCCCGCCTTCTTGCGCTCGACGATACGAGCGTCGCGCGTCAGGAAGCCGGCCCGCTTGAGCGGGACACGCAACTCCGGATCGGCCTCGACGAGCGCGCGCGCGATGCCGTGACGGACGGCCCCCGCCTGTCCGCTCGGGCCGCCGCCGTGGACGCGGACCCGGATGTCGAACGTCCCCTCCACCCCTGCGATCTGGAGCGGCGCCAGCGCGGACGTGCGATGCGCGGCGCGCGGAAAATAGTCCTCGATCGTGCGACCGTTGAACCACGTGTTCCCGTCGCCGGGTCGCAGGATCACGCGGGCGACGGAAGTCTTCCGCTTGCCGGTCCCACGGTACTGCGCGAGCTGACTCATCTGTCCTCCCACTTCAGCGGCTGCGGCGCCTGCGGCCCGTGCGGATGCTCGGGGCCCGCATAGATCTTGAGCTTCGTGATCTGCTGCCGAGCCAGCCGATTCTTCGGGAGCATGCCCTTCACCGCGGCGCGTAGGACCTCTTCCGGCCGGCGCTCGAGCTGCTCGCGCAGCGTCCGGCTGCGGATCCCTCCGGGATAGCCGGAGTGACGGTAGTAGCGCTTCTGGTCGAGCTTGTTGCCGGTCACCTGGATCTTCTCGGCGTTGACGACGATCACGAAGTCGCCGGTGTCCACGTGCGGCGTGTACTCGGGCTTCCCTTTGCCGCGCAGCTGGTCCGCAATACGGGTGGCGAGCCGGCCGAGCGTCTGCCCGTCGGCGTCGACCACGTACCAGTGGCGCGCGATCTCTCCTGGTTTGGCGTTGTAAGTCTTCATGGAAAAGGCGGACTAACGGGGTCCGCCGGCGCAAAACTGTAGCAGCCGGCGGCGGAATCCGGCCGCCCGGCCTGGACGATCTCGCTGCCCGGGATCGGGGCCAGGGCGCGTCATTATGCTCATCCGGGTGAGAGGACGCACCGCCGCGCTGGTTGCGGCCTGCGCGGGGGTCTGCGTACCCGCCGCGGCCGCGGCACCGCCCCAGGGCATCCAGACGGATGCCGCCTTCGCGGCCAGCTACGCGCAGCGCGGCGTCAGCAGCGTGGCCGCGACCACTCAGCGCGTCAGCTGTTACACGCCCGAGGTCTACTACCAGGGCAGCCTTGCGCCCGCGCAGGGATATCCGGACGGCGGCTCCACGCTGTGCAATGGCGTTGCGACGACGGGAGAGAACATCGGCCCGTACCCGACCCAGGATGTCTCCAACCCGCCGCTCCGTGCGAAGGACTTCTCCGAATCTGATCTGCACGTCGATCCGACGAATGCGCGCCACCTGATCGGTATCAGCAAGTGGATCGTGAACAGCGAGGGCTACAACCACCTCACCGGCTTCTTCGAGTCGTTCGACGGCGGCGCGACGTGGCCGCAACAAGGTCACATTCCCGGCTACGAGGGCTGGACGGACAACTCGGACCCCGTCGGGGCGTTCGACCCGTGGGGGAACTTCTACGCCGTCGTGTTCCCGTACCAGTTCTCTTACATCCCGAGCGGCCAGCACGTCTTCCTGTCTCCGGACATCAATCCCTCGCTGCCGCGCTCGGGACTTGGGATCGCCGTTCGTCCGCACGGTGCGGCGGCTGCGACCACCTGGAACGCGACGCACGGCGGGCAGCTGGACCTGATCGAGCGGACTCCGTTCGAAGCGAAGGAGACCTTCGACAAGCAATGGTTGGCGATCGACACGAATCGCCGCAGCGCTCACTTCGGCCGCGTCTACGTCACGTGGGCCATCGGGAACCAGGACAGCGACCTGCGCATCTACGGCTCGTACGCGGATGCGCACAAGAACGGGACGCACACGAACTGGTCGCATCCCCGGCTCGTATTGCCGCAGGCTCGGCGGATCGGCGACAACGGCTCGCTGCCACGGGTCGCGCCGGACGGGACCGTCTGGCTGGCGACGTCGAGCTTCGGTAACTCGAGCGACCCTTACACGATGTCGTTGACCTCGTCGCGGAACGGGGGCAAATCGTGGGCGCGCCGTCGGGTGATCGTCCGCCATACCGTCGACGGCTACCGGAACACGACGTTCCGCGCCGCGTTCGGGGAGGCGTTCACGGTCGGCCCCCGGAAGGTCGGCCGCTTCTACCCGCTGTACGCCGCGTACGAGCAGTCCAGCGGCAGCGAGACGACGCTGTTCATCCGCGGCTCGTTCGACGGCGGCAAGCACTGGTCACGCGCGATCCAGGTGAGCGACGCAGCCGGCACCGGCGACGCGTTGCAGCCAAACCTCGTGGTTGCTCCCACTGGGACCGTCGCAGTGGCTTTCTACGACCGACGACTGGCGTGTCCGGAGTCGAACACGCCCGAGGCGACCGTTGCGGGACTGGTCTTCGACCCGCGCACGCCACAGGGACGGCAGAACTACTGCATCAACACCGCCATCCAGTTCTATCGCCCGAAGCTTCGCCCGCTCGGCCACAACATCCGTCTTTCCGAGCACACGTGGGATCCACAGCTGTCGTCGCCGCGCTTCGACTGCATCTGCAATCCGGCGAGCTTCATCGGCGACTACTTCGGCATCGACTCACGCGGCGGGTTCACGTACACCGCATCGGTCGAGACGTTCAACGCCGCGGGCGAGAACCCCGGCTACCACCAGCAGCAGCTGGTCTCGAAGATCCGGACGCCCTAGCCCCAGCGCTCCCAGTGGACGAGATCGTCCACGCTTTTCCTGGCCTGCGTCAACCTGCTCGAGATCGCGCTCCACTGCGAGTCGTCCGCAGGTTTGCCGATGGTGATGCAACAAGCGACAGCCACGTCGTCCGGGATGCGCAGCAACTCCTTGAAGGACTGCGATGCTTCCGTGAACACCCCGAACAGCCCGGCGGCGTAGCCCTCGTCGATCGCTGCGAGCAGAATCAGCATGGCCGCAGCGCCCGCATCGAAATGCCAATACGGGATGGGCCATTCGATCTCCACGCCGTCGCTGAGCTTGTCCGGCTTGCGGTAGCGGTCGTGGTAGTCGTCCTCGCGAACTCCCACGACGATCAGCACGGGCGCTTTCAGCCACGGCTCGAGCGTCGCACCTGAGCGCGGCGCGGGGCTGGCCTCTTCGAGGAGGTCGGCGATCCGCCGCCGGGTGTCGGCGTCGGTTACGACCACGAGCCGCTGTCCCTGGCTGAAGCCGGCACTCGGCGCGCGCCGAACGGTTCCGACGATCCGCTCGATCGTCTCCCGGGGGATCGGCTCCGGTTCGTAGGCGCGCACCATACGGCGGCGCCTCAGGATCTCCCTCAGATCCATCTCGGCGAGAATACGACACGTGATCCGACGCCGTGTCGTCGTCCACGGCCTCGTGCTAGGCGTGTTTTTCCGGGACTCGACCCGGCGACTCGCGCAGCGGCACGGGGTTGCGGGCTGGGTGGCGAACCGTCCGGACGGAGCAGTCGAGGCGGTCTTCGAAGGCGAAGTGGATGCGGTCGAGCGCCTCGTCGCCTTCGGCCGAGAAGGCCCGCGAGGCGCTCAGGTCGAGTCAGTCGAGGTTATCGAGGAAGAACCGGAAGGCCTACGCGGTTTCGCCGTGCGTTAGGCGACTCACAGGCGTCACAGTTTCGTACCCGTGCCTGGCACCGGTACGTGTCCGGAGGAGCCACGCGGACGACGAGCCCGCTACTCCCACTCGATCGTGGCCGGGGGTTTCGAGCTCAGGTCGAGGGCGACTCGATTCACGCCGGGGATCTCGTTGATGATCCGGCTCGAGATCGTCTCCAACAGGTCGTACGGCAGCCGCGCCCAGTCCGCTGTCATCGCATCGTCCGATGTGACCGCGCGGATGACGATCGGATACGCGTACGTGCGCTCGTCGCCCTGCACGCCGACCGACCGGATCGCCGGCAGCACGGCGAACGACTGCCACAGCTCGCGGTACAACCCCGCCCGCCGGATCTCCTCCTGCAGGATCGCGTCGGCCGACCGCAGGATCGCCAGCCGCTCCTCGGTGACGTCGCCGATGATGCGGATCGCAAGCCCTGGGCCGGGGAACGGCTGGCGCCACACCATCCGCTCCGGCATTCCCAGCTCTTCGCCGACCCGGCGCACCTCGTCCTTGAACAGCAGCCGCAAAGGCTCGACGAGGTCCATCCGCATGTCGGCGGGCAGCCCGCCCACATTGTGGTGCGACTTGATCATCGCGGCGACTCCGTCCTCGCCGCCGCCCGACTCGATCACGTCGGAATAGAGCGTTCCCTGGACGAGGAAGCGGATGTCTCCGAGCTTGCCGGCCTCCTCCTCGAAGACCCGAATGAACTCCTCGCCGACGATCTTCCGCTTCTGCTCCGGATCGTCGACGCCCTCGAGTCGAGACAGGAACCGCTCCTGCGCCTGCACGTGCACGAGCGGGACACGGAAGTGTCCGTCGAACGTCTCTACCACTTGCTCGGCTTCGTTCTCGCGCAGCAGGCCGTGGTCGACGAACACGCACGTGAGCTGGTCGCCGATGGCCTTGTGCACGAGCAGCGCGGCAACAGCAGAATCGACGCCGCCGGACAAGGCGCACAGGACGCGCTCGCGGCCGACGGCCGCGCGGATCCGCTCCACCTGCTCCTCGATCACTGCCGCCGGCGTCCACGCGGGCGGCGCGCCCGCGACGTTGTAGAGGAAGTTCTTCAGCAGCTCGGTGCCGTGTGGCGTGTGGACAACCTCCGGATGGAACTGCACGCCGTACAGGTGCCGCGCCGCATCCTCGAACGCCGCCACTGGTGTCGACCGGGACGTCGCGACGACTCGCGCTCCGGACGGAGGGGCTGTGACGGTGTCGCGATGCGACATCCAAACGGTCTCCTCCTCCGGCAGGCCTGCGAACAGCTCCGACTCGACGGCAGTCAGATCCGTCTTGCCGAACTCGGACGCACCGGTCCGCTCGACGGTGCCGCCGAGGTCAAGCGCCAGCAGCTGTGCGCCGTAGCAGATTCCCAGGGTCGGAATACCGAGCTCGAACACCTCGGGATCCACGTGCGGAGCGCCTTCCGCGTACACCGATGCCGGCCCGCCGCTGAGGATCAGCGCGTGCGGGTTGCGCGCGCGCACCTGCGCGGCGGTCACGCCGTGGCCGACCAGCTCCGAGTAGACCCGGCATTCGCGCACGCGCCGCGCGATCAGCTGCGCGTACTGCCCGCCGAGATCCACCACCAATACGGGCCGCTCTTCCGCGGGCCGCTCCGGCAGCGGCAGAACTTCAGCGCCGATAGTTCGGTGCCTCCTTCGTCATCGTCACGTCGTGCGGGTGGCTCTCGCGGAGGCCGGCGGCCGTAATGCGGACGAACTGAGCGCCCTTCATCTCCTCGATCGTCGCCGCCCCGCAATAACCCATTGCCTGGCGCAGCCCGCCGACGAGCTGGTGCAGGATCGCGGTGACGGGCCCTTTGTACGGGACGCGCCCTTCGATTCCCTCAGGCACGAGCTTCTCGACGTCCTCGACGTCACCCTGGAAGTAACGGTCCCGCGAGGAGCCGCGCGCGCGCATCGCGCCGAGCGAGCCCATGCCGCGGTACTCCTTGAAGCGCTCGCCCTGATGTAGCACGACGTCGCCGGGGCTTTCATCTGTGCCGGCGAGCAGCGATCCGGCCATGACGGAGTCGGCGCCAGCGGCAATCGCCTTCGCAATGTCGCCGGACGACGTCATACCGCCGTCTGCGATCAAGGACACCCCGTGACGCGCCGCGGCAGCGGCACAGTCGTAGATCGCCGTGATCTGCGGGACCCCGACGCCCGCGACCACGCGTGTCGTACAGATCGAGTTATGGACTATGGCGTTATCGGCGATGAAGCTGTGTGTCGGGCAATCTACCTCTATGTCATAGACGGGAACGGGTCCGGCCAGCTCTCGTGTCTCAAGCTTCTTGACAACCTGAAACTGATGGATGTGACGCTTGGCGTGCGTCCGATTGAGACGAACACGAAAACTTTCTCGGCAGCGCGCGTCAGTCGTCCCGATAAGGCCACCCGCGGTTGGGGCCTCGCGCTCGACGTTCGGGAAGCTGCCCCAGAAAAGAAAGCAGAGCACACCGAACAGCTCGACGAGTTCCAGTGAGGTGTTCTTGAAAGAGACGCGTCCGTCCGAGGCAATATGCCCGTCACTGTCCAGGAGACCGTCATAAAGGCCTTTGAGATAGAAGGGATCGCCACACCGATACTGTGGGGGAAGGTGCTTGTCGTCTCGCTTGCCGAACTGAGATAAGAGCCGAGCCCATTGGAGCGAGTAGAGGTAGACGCGAATTACCTGGCCCTCCTTGATTGAAGGGCGCACCCCGGTCGCGACCTCAACACACTCGACAAGCTTTTCGGCGATCTCGCGTTCGCCCTGCCCAAAGCACCAGGAGACTCGACCCAACTCGGAGTTCCTCGAATGCCTAATGAGTGCATCCCCGTCGCCCAAGAACGCGCCAAAGAGGTACCCGAGGAAATACGAAGGAGTGATTCTCGTCCGGTACCGTGCGAGCTGCTTCTTCTTTCTGACCGCAAATTCCCGGAGATCGATCTCGAACCCATCAGGGAGCTCGAACGCGATCCGCCGCGGCGAAAGCAACGCGTCCTGATCGAACGATTCGAGTGACTTCCATCTGAACTTCGAGATCTTCTGCTTGGTAGGACGCTCGAGCACCGCTACATAGCCTCTCGCCGCAAGGCTCACTTCACTCACGCTGTTGAGATCTCCGACCAGGAAACGGTGATCGGGAGTCGCAACGGTCTCACGCCCAGAAGCCACGTGCCGCAACGCCACGACCTCGCGGATGCCCGTACACCATGCACGCCGCACGGTGACGGGTTCGCCGTTCATATTGATGACTCGATCGCGAGCGACGACTTCTTCGATGTTCTTGTAACTGGCGTTCGCCATCAGCACCCGAGTGCCAGCGGCGAAACAGCCGGGCCCGACTCCGATCTTTACCGCGTCTGCGCCTGCATCGATCAAAGCTTCCGTCCCCTCGGCCGTCGCCACGTTGCCCGCAACGACCTCGACGTCGAGCTCGGACTTGATCCGTCGCACCATCTCCGGCACCGACGCCGAATGGCCGTGCGCAGTGTCGACGACGAGCACGTCGACACCCGCGTCGACGAGCGCTCCCGCGCGCTCCCACGCGTCGGGGCCGACACCGACTGCGGCGCCGACTCGCAATCGTCCCCGCTCGTCCTTCGTCGCTTTGGGGAACTCGATCCTCTTCTGGATGTCCTTGACGGTGATCAGCCCCTTCAGCCGACCTTCCGAGTCGACGACCGGGAGCTTCTCGATCTTGTGGCGGTGCAGGATCGCCTCCGCCTCCGCAAGCGTGGTCCCGACGGGCGCCGTCACCAGGTCGCGTGACGTCATCAATGCGGACACCGGCTGCGACGCGTCGGGTGCAAAACGGAGATCGCGATTCGTCAGGATCCCGACGAGCAGGCCCGTCTCGTCGGTGATCGGCACGCCGGAGATGTGGTACGTCGCCATGAGCTCGAGCGCATCGGAGACGACTGCGTCCCGTGGCAGGGTGACCGGCTCGACGATCATCCCGGACTCCGAGCGCTTGACCTTGTCGACCTCCGCCATCTGCGCGTCGATCGACAGGTTGCGGTGGACGATGCCCATACCACCCGCGCGCGCCAGCGCGATCGCGAGCCGCGCCTCCGTAACGGTGTCCATCGCGGCAGAGACGATCGGGATCTCGATCGTGATACCGCGCGTGAGTCGCGTCGCGGTCGAGACCTCGTTCGGCAGCACACGCGACTCGGCCGGAACGAGCAGAACGTCGTCGAACGTCAGCCCTTCTCTGCCGAATTTCCGGTCGAG
The DNA here is from genome assembly GCA_030773975.1 of Actinomycetota bacterium. Taxonomy (GTDB): domain Bacteria; phylum Actinomycetota; class Thermoleophilia; order Gaiellales; family Gaiellaceae; genus 3-1-20CM-4-69-9. The sequence continues at coordinate 7,802 of JALYLY010000116.1, forward strand.
CTCGAGGAGCCGCTCGACCTGTCCGGGCGCTAGCTCGACTCCCATCGCGTCACGCTAGCACCCCGCCAAGACATCAGCCCGCGACCGGCTCGAGCACCCTCACGTGGACCGAGTTCTGCAGCCGCGTCGCCTCCCGCGGCTCGAAGCGCCCGGCTCCGACCTCGAGCGTCGAAGCCGCCCCAGCGGCCACGGCGATCTTCAGCGAGTCCTCGAGCGGCTTGTCCGCAACCCGCGCGGCGAGGAAGGCCGCGAGGAGGACGTCGCCGGAGCCGACCGCTGAGACGGGCTCCACCAGGGGGGCGTCGGCGCGAAACAGCGTTCGCTTCCGCTCGGCGCGGAAGAGCCCGAAGCTGCGTGTCTCGGCGGTGATGAGGACGTTGCGCGCGCCCATGTCCGCGATCCGGTCGAGCGCCATCGTGTAGTCCTCATCGTCCCCGAGTTCCTGGCCCACGAGTCCCTCGGCCTCACGTTGATTCGGCGTGACGAGGAACGCCTCGGCCTCGACACCCAGACGCAACGGCGGTCCTTCCGAGTCCAGAACTGCCGGGACGTGGCGCCGGTTGAGATCGCGGATCGCCTCCGCGTAGAAAGCGTCGTCGACGCCTCGGGGGAGAGTCCCGGCGAACACGACCATGTCGGCGCCGCGCGCGAGGTAGCTGATTTTCTCGAGCAGCATCGCGAGCTCCTCCGGCTCCACGTGAGGTCCCCACTCGTTGATCTCCGTGTAGGTCGCCGCCGTCGGATCGACGACCGCGGTTGAAGTGCGCGACTCGTCCGCGATCCGCACGAAGTCGTTGAGGATCGCCTCGGAGGTCAATTCCTCGACGATGCGCGTTCCCGTGCGCCCGCCGGCAAGGCCCGTCGCGACCACGGGGACGTCCAGCCGCTTCAGAGCGCGCGCGACGTTGATCCCTTTGCCGCCGGCGAGCGTGAGACCCTGGCTCGCGCGGTGACGCTGGCCCAGCTGGAAGTTCGGGACCGTCAGTGTCCGATCGATCGCCGCGTTCAACGTCACCGTCACGATCACGAGAACCAGTCCTTCACGTGGGTGAGGGTTCGGCCCGCGTAGAAGCCGGCGCGCCCACCGAACCCAGGCTTGGCCACGGAGCGGTCGGCGATCAACGGTTGTCGTGCCACGAGCCGCCGTCCAGAATAGATGCGGATTTCGCCGACCCGTTGGCCTCGTTCGACCGGCAGCTCGAGCGCGGTCGGGGCGACGACACGCTCAACGAGCGGCTTGTCGATGCGCACTGGCCGCGCAACCTGCCGGGCGGCAACGATGGGGACCGAGCCTTTCCCGTACCCGACGCTCGCCTCGAGATAGACATGACCAGGAGGCACGAGCCACACCGGCCGGTACCGCGAGATGCCCCAGCGAAGCAGCGACGCCAGGTCCGTGTTGCGCTGCGAACGCGTGGCGCTCCCGAGCACTGTCGTGTACAGCGTGACACCGTTGCGGTGCACCGCGGCGACTTCGCACCAGCCCGCCGTGCCCGTGTGTCCCGTCTTGACGCCGTAGAGGCCCTTGAAGACGCCGAGTAGGTCGTTCCACGTGTGCAGGTGCCGGCCTCCGGGGATCGTGTCGTTTCGGAGCCGCACGGTGGCCCGGATTCGCGGATTGCGCATCGCGAACTCCGCAAGCGTCGTCACGTCCTTGGCCGTGGAGTAGTGGCCCCGCACGTCCAGCCCATCGGGCCGGATGAAGTGCGTTCGCTCGAGCCCGAGTTCCTGCGCCTTTGCGTTCATCATCGAGACGAACGCTTGGCGGTCGCCGCGGCCGACGTAATCGGCGAGCGCGACGGCGGCGTCATTCGCGCTCTGAATCAACGCCGCTTTGACGAGATCTCCCACGCGTATTCGCTCGCCGGCGCGGAGGTGCACGGTCGACTCACCGACTGCGGCCGCATCCGCCCGGACCCGCACCACCGCGTTCCAGCGCGCATGATCGAGGGCGACGACCACTGTCATCAGCTTCGTGAGACTTGCGATCGGCACACGCGTCCAGGCCCCGTGCTGGGCAAGCACTTCGCCGGTTGCGGGATTCTCGACGATGAACGCTCGCGCAAGAACGGGCGGCGGCGGCGTTGCTGCCGCGTGTGCAGCGGTGACGAAGGCGAGCGCCGCGAAGAGGGCGGCGACCCAGATCCGGAGGATCACGAGCGGGAAGGCTACTTCACGCGGAGCTTTTGGCCTATGAGCAGGGCGGTCGGATCGATGCCGGGATTGAGGGTCATCAGCGCGTCCACGGTTGTGCCGTACTTCTGTGCGATGGAGCCGAGCGTGTCGCCGCTCTGCACCGCGTAGTACTCCGCCCCGGGCGTCGTCGTCTCCGTCGTCGTCACGGTGGTGGCCTGTGGGGTCGTGAGAACGAGCTTCGTCGTTGTCGTCGTCGTTGACGTCGCGGTGCGCGTCGTCGTCGGGAACAGGCCAACCGTCGTCGTCGATCCCGAGCCACCGTTCAAGCCCGACTTGATCAGGATCACCGCGATCGTGACGGCCGCGAGGAACGCCGCCGGAGCGCCGTACCGCGCCAGTTCCTTACGCCTGCGCGGATCCATGGTTTGCTCCTTACCAGCCGGAGACTGCCCACACTTCGCGCGCGTACTTCGAAGCCTCCGCGGCGGCTGCGCTGCGCCAGTCCATGCCGCTGACGCGGAAGGCGTAGATCACGTCCCGCGAGACGTTCACGAGTGCGCTCGCCGGGCCGCTCGTGAACGCCCGCGCTACATCTGCAGGCGTCGCCCCCTGCGCGCCGACACCGGGGAGCAGCAAAATCGCACGCGGGAGCAGCCTCCGGGCCTCGCCGACAGCACGGGGATGCGTCGCACCGATGACGGCACCGACCGACGACAGCCCGTGCTCCCCGACCAGATCGGCACCCCACTCGGCCACGAGCTCGGCGACCTGCTGCCAGACGTGCCGCCCGTCCGAGAGAACGAGGTCCTGCACCTCCGCCCCGCCGGCGTTCGACGTCTTGACGACACAGAAGATGCCTGCTCCGTCGCGGCGGCACGCAGCAAGGAACGGATCGAGGGAGTCACGGCCGAGATACGGATTCACGGTCACCGCATCGGCGAGTGGAGGCTTGCCGTTCGGCGATTCCAGATACGCAGCCGCGTACGCGCGCGCAGTCGAGCCGATGTCCCCGCGCTTCGCGTCGGCGATCACCTGCAATCCGGCCGCCCGTGAGTACGCACAGACATCCTCGAGAGCGCGCACGCCGTCCGAGCCGAGGGCTTCGAAGAAGGCGACCTGCGGCTTGACCGCCACGACGTAAGGCGCGACCGCATCGACGAGGCCCCGGCAGAAGCGCGCACACGCGTCCGCCGCCTGGGCGCGGCCGAGATGGGCTTCGCCCTTCAGCTCGACGGGCAGGAGGTCCGGCCGCGGGTCGAGCCCGACGACGAGCTGAGAGCGCTTCCGCTCGACTGCCTCGGCCAGGCGGTCGGCGAAGTTCGTCGTCGCGACGGCGGCCACACCGTCAGAGTACTTCGCCCTCTAGATGTGGGACCCACAGACCTGTGAGACGCGGCTGATCGGCGGTCGGCCGCCGATGGAGCTGTGTGGTCGGTGTTGGTTGTACCAGCGGAGGTAGCCGGGCAGCGCTCGCGCTCGGTGTGCGCTGGAGGGGTAGGCGAAGCGGTAGGCCCATTCGCGCAGCAGCGTCTTGACGAGCGCTTCAGCTTTGCCGTTGGTCTGTGGTCGTCGGGGACGGGTGTAGCGGCGGGCGATGCGAAGCTCGGCGCAGGCGGCCGCCCAGGCCTGTGAGCGGTAGCCGTTGCCGTTGTCAGAGAGCACGCGCTCGATCGTGATCCCGCGCTCGGCGTACCAGGCCGCCGCTCGGCGGAGGAAGGCGGCGCAGTCGGCGGGGCGCTCGCCGGGGAGCAGCTCGGCGTAGGCCAGGCGCGAGTGGTCGTTGCAGTGCCCCCGGTTTTGTGGACAGCTGAGCGCTGGGCTATCCGGCCCTGCAGAAAGGCTGTCTGGCCATGCCAAGGAAGCCGAAGTACCGAAGGCCGTACCCGCCGGAGTTTCGGCGTGAGGCGGTAGCGCTCTACGCTCGCACTGATCGGACGCTCGGGGAGATCGCCGGCGATCTCGGGGTGTCGCGGGAGTCACTGCGGCTGTGGGTGCAGCAGGCGCAGATCGAGCGGGGCGAGCGCGACGGGCTGACCGGCGATGAGCGCGAGGAGTTGCGCGAGC
>JALYLY010000117.1 GCA_030773975.1 Actinomycetota bacterium
GTTTTGCGGCGCCCCTAGGATGTCGCGCGTGGAGGGATTCACGACGCGACCCGAGCTGCGCGGGACGTTCGGAATGGTCGCGTCGACGCACTGGCTCGCCTCGGCCGCCGGCATGGCGGTTCTGGAGCGCGGCGGGAATGCCTTCGACGCTGCGGTCGCCGCCGGCTTCACGCTCCAGGTCGTCGAGCCTCACCTCAACGGGCCAGGCGGTGAGGTGCCCGCGGTGTTCTATTCAGCGGACCGAGGCGAGCCGCTCGTGCTCTGCGGCCAGGGCGTCGCACCGGCCGCGGCGACAATCGGGCGCTTCCGGGAGCTCGGTCACGACCTGATTCCGGGAACGGGCGTGCTCGCGGCCTGCGTGCCGGGGGCGTTTGGAGGCTGGCTGCTGCTTCTCCAGGAGTTCGGCACGTGGCGTCTCGAGGACGTGCTCGCGTTTGCGATCGACTATGCGGAGAACGGCTTTCCCGTCGCGGGCGGCCTTCGCTTTGCGATCCAACGGCAGGCGGACCTGATCGCGACGTGGCCGGCCTCGCGCGCGCTCTATCTGCCACCACCGGAAGCCGGTTCGCAGCTGCGCAATCCGGTGCTCGCCGGCACTTACCGGCGCATCGTCGAGGCGGCGCGCGGCGGATCGCGAACGGAGGAGATCGAACGCGCGCGCGAGCTGTTCTACGAAGGCTTCGTCGCGGAGGAGATCCACCGATTCTGCGAAGCGGAGGACGGACTCCTGGCGCGCGGCGATCTGGCGAGGTGGCGCGCGACGCTCGAGCCCCCGGCCTCCTTCGACTACCGCGGCGTTACCGTCTGCAAGACCGGGCCGTGGGGTGCAGGGCCGGTCGGCTTGCAACAGCTCGCGCTCCTCGAAGGCTTCGACATGCCCGCGCTGTCGGAAGAAGAGTTCGTCCACATCGTGATCGAGTGCGCGAAGCTCGCATTTGCGGACCGAGACGCGCTCTACGGCGATGCCGACGTTCCGCTCGAAACGCTCCTGTCGCCCGAATACAACGAGCAGCGCCGGGCGCTCGTCGGCGACGAGGCATCCGTGGACTACGAGCCGGGCTCCGGGCGTCTGCCGACGATCGTCGAGGCGCGGCCTTTGGCAGGCGCCGGCGAGCCGACGCGCGGTGACACCGTCCACGTTGACGTGGCCGACCGCTTCGGCAACATGATCTCCGCCACCCCGAGTGGCGGCTGGCTGTACGGATCACCGGTGATCCCGGCGCTCGGCTGGCCACTCGGCACGCGCGCGCAGATGTTCTGGCTCGAGGAGGGGCTACCGTCGTCGCTTCGTCCGGGTGCGCGTCCGCGAACGACGCTCTCGCCAGGCCTCGCGCTGCGCGAGGGCGTGCCCTGGCTGGCTTGGGGGACCCCCGGCGGCGACCAGCAAGAGCAGTGGGGCCTGCACGTCTTCCTCCGTCACCTCGAACGCGGACTGAACCTGCAAGGCGCGATCGACGCACCCGAGTTCCACACCGATCACCTGATCTCGTCGTTCTACCCACGCGGGATCAAGCGGCGGTCGCTGGACCTCGAGGGCCGTTTCGAACCGCGGGTCGTCGAGGGCCTGCGCGGCCGAGGGCACGAGGTCACCGTCACGCCGGACTGGTCGCTCGGTCGGGTCACTGCCGTCCAGAAGGCGGACGGCCAACTGCGTGCTGCGGCGAATCCCCGCGGGATGCAGGGCTACGCAGCCGGCCGGTAACCAGCAGCGTCCCTGAGTCGCCTCGGAAGCGAGGCTAGGATCGCGCGCGGGATGGAATCTCTCTACAAGCCCGAGGGTGTCGAGGAGCGCTGGCAGCGCACCTGGGAGACGGAGGGCCACTACAACGCCGACCCGGACCCGTCGCGGGAGAGCTTCGTGATCGCGCACCCGCCGCCGAACGTGACGGGCGATCTCCATATGGGCCACGCACTGCAGCTGTCCCTGGCCGACACGATCATCCGCACGCGTCGCATGCAGGGCTACAACACTCTCTTCCAGCCGGGCTTCGACCATGCCGGCATCTCGACGCAGAACGCGGTCGAGAAGCACCTCGCCCAGGAGGGCAAGACCCGCCAGGATCTCGGCCGCGAGGCCTTCGAAGCGCGCGTCTGGGAATGGCTGCGCGAGTACGGCGGCAAGATCATGCTCCAGTTCCGGCGCATCGGCGCTTCGATGGACTACCGGCGCGAGCGCTTCACGATGGACGACGCTTATGTGCGCGCGGTGATGCACTTCTTTGTTCATCTCTACGGCAAAGGCTGGATCTACCGCGCGAACCGAATCATCAACTGGTGCCCGTTCCACCAGACGTCGCTCTCCGACCTCGAGGTCGCACACGTGGAGGTGGACGATGCCCTGACGTATGTGCGTTACCCGCTCGTCGACGGTGACGGTCACATCGCGATTGCAACGGTGAGGCCGGCGACGATCCTGGCCGACGTGGCAGTGGCCGTGCACCCGGAGGACGATCGCTATCGACACCTGGTGGGTCGCGAGGTGATCGTCCCGGTGGTCGAACGCCGCGTGCCGGTGATCGCCGACGAGCGGGTTGAGCGTGACTTAGGCACCGGCGCGCTCAAGGTAACGCCGGGTCACGACCCCCTCGACTACGAGATCGGCCGCGACCACGGTTTGCCCGAGATCACCGTGATCGGACCGGACGGCCGGATGAACGAGGAGGCGGGCGAGCTGGCGGGGTTCACCCAGGAAGAAGCGGACGCGCGCGTCCTCGAATGGCTGAAGGAGCACGGCCAGCTCGAGAAGCGAGAGTCCTATCGCCACACCTTGGCGCTCTGCGATCGCTGCAAGAGTCGCATCGAGCCGCGCATCTCGCTGCAGTGGTGGTGCTCGATGGAGGAGCTACGAAAGCCGGCGCTCGAGGCGCTTCGTTCCGGCCGCGTCCGTTTCCACCCGGAGTCGCAGCACCGGTTCGCTATTCAATCGCTCGAGGAAGCGCCGGACTGGAACATCTCCCGCCAGATCTGGTGGGGCCATCAGCTGCCGGTGTGGGAGTGTCCGGACGGGCACATCACGGTCGCGGAGACAGAGCCTGAAGAGTGCGCCCAGTGCGGGTCGCACGAGCTGACGCGCTCCACCGACGTCCTCGACACGTGGTTCTCATCCGCACTCTGGCCCTTTGCGACACTCGGCTGGCCGGACGACACGGAGGATCTGCGCACCTTCTACCCGGGTGATCTGAACACGACGGCGCGGGACATCATCCGGCTCTGGGAGAACCGGATGATCTTCAGCGGGCTGGAGATGATGGGCGACGTCCCCTTCCGCGACGTCGTCATCCACTCGACCGTGCACGCGCCGACCGGCGGGCGGATGTCGAAGAGCCTTGGCACCGGAATGAATCCGCTCGCGGCGATCGAGACGTACGGTGCGGACGCGACGCGATACGGGCTGATGAAGATGGCGTCATCGCAGGACGTCCGCTTCTCGGAGGGTGCGATCGAGGAGGGACGAAAGCTCGCGAACAAGCTCTGGAACGTGGCTCGGCTGATCCTTCAGGCGTCGGAAGGCGCCGCGCCGGAGGAGCGTCCGCGCACGCTCGAGGAGCGCTGGATCCTCGCCCGGCTGTCGCAGACACAAAGCGAGCTGGAGCGACTGCTGGGGGAGTTCGACTTCTCTCACATGGTGTACGAGCTCTACCACCTCACCTTCGACGATTTCTGCGACTGGTACGCGGAGGCGGTGAAGGGGCGGTTGTACGAGGCTGACGAGGATGCGCGCGCAACTGCGGTCGCCGCTCTCGAGCGGTTGCTGAAGCTCCTGCATCCGGTGCTGCCTCACGTGACCGAGGAGATCTGGTCGAACTTGCCCGCGCGTGAAGCACGGCTGATCGTCGCGCCCTGGCCGGTGGCAGGCGACGAGGCGGACGCAGGCGCGCTCACTGCGATGCAAGAAGCCGCGGTCATGTTCCGGCGCAGCGGCGTGCTGCCGAAGCTCGCAGGCGAGGAACGGCGGATCTTCGACGCGGTCGTGAAACCCGCCGAGGGAGCGGGCGACGGCAACGCGGCCGCGGAGATCGAGCGCTTGCACAAAGAGATCGCCCGCGCCGAGGGAATGCTCGCGAACGACCGCTTCACGGAGAACGCGCCTGCGGAGGTCGTCAAGGCCGAGCGCGAGAAGCTCGCGCGCTACCGGCGGGAACTCGATGCCTTCGGCGGTTGAGTACATCGAGCAGCTGAGCCCGTGGCCGAAGGACGGCTTCGGGCTCGAGCGGATCCGGGCGCTCCTCGCGAGCCTCGGCGAGCCCCAGCTTCGTTATCCGTCGATCCACGTGGTCGGGACGAACGGGAAGTCGACGGTGACTCGCACGATCGAAGCACTGCTTGGAGGCGCCGGGTTGTCCGTCGGCTCCTACCTTTCTCCGCACGTGTGCGGGTGGAGCGAGCGGATCCGCGTGGGCGGGGAGGAGGCCGACTTCGAAGCGGCGATCGAGCGCGTGCGCACCGAAGCGCAGCGTCTGGACGCGACGCAGTTCGAGGTGCTCACCGCCGCAGCCTTGACCGCGTTTGCAGAGGCGGGCGTCGACGTGGCGGTCGTCGAGGCCGGGCTCGGCGGGCGGCACGATGCGACGAACGTCCTTCGTTCACCGGTGCAGGTCTTGACGAATGTCGCGCTCGAGCACACCGAGGTGCTCGGCACGACACGTGGGGCGATCGCCGCCGAGAAGCTCGCCGTCGTGCAACCCGGCGCGGTCGTCGTGCTCGGGGAGCCGGAGTGGGAGGCCCTTGCGTGCGAGAACGGAGCCGGACAGGTCGTCGTAGCCGGCCGCAGCAACCTCGCCCTCGGCCTCGCGGCCGCGGAGGCCTTCCTCGGCCGCCCCGTGGACGGTCACGTCGACGTCCGGCTCCCGGGTCGCCTCGAACGACTCAGCGAGGATCCCCTCGAGATCTGGGACGGCGCTCACAATCTCGCCGGGCTCAGCTATCTTCTGCCGCGGCTGCCGACCGCCCGCTACATCGTCGTCGCCTCCATCCTCGCGGACAAAGACGTCGACGGGATGCTGGCTGCCCTCTCCGTCCTCGGGGACCGGCTGGTGGCCACCTCCTCGGGCAACGAGCGCGCCCTGTCCGCCGCGGATCTGGCCCGGAGAGCCGCACCCTTCTTCGCTCGGGTCGAGCCGGTCGAGGACCCGGCCGGGGCGCTCGCACACGCCCGCGTCGCCGGCGAGCCGGTTCTGGTGACTGGGTCCCTTTACCTCCTGGCCGATCTCGCCAAGGATGAGAGCGTACGATGGCGAACGTTGGCGACAGGCTGATCGTCTTCGCCTTCGCCGCCTTCGTCTTGGCGGCGATCGTCGGGCTCGCGTTTCTTGTCGGGTACCTAATAGGAAGAATCCTTCTGTGATCGCCAGCACCTTCAGCGGCATCCACGACTTCTTCACCTCTGGTACGTGGCAGGTGATCCTGAACCTGGTCTATTTCTTCCTGATCGCGTTCTGGCTCGCCGTCGGCTACTGGGTCTACAAGGACGCCAAGCGCCGGATCGAGGACCCGGTCCTGATCGCAACCGCCGTCGCGATCGGTCTCGTCATCCCCTACATCGGCGCGCTGGTCTACATGCTCTTCCGCCCGCCGGAGTATCTCGAGGACGTGCGCGAGCGAGAACTCGAGATCAAGGCGATGGAGGAGCGGCTCTCGAGGCGCGACCTCTACTGCCCGGTCTGCCGCGCCGAGGTCTCGAACGAGTTTCTCGTCTGCCCCGTCTGCACGACGAAGCTGAAGCAGGCCTGCGTCAACTGCAAGGCGCCGCTCGAGGCGCTCTGGCAGGTCTGCCCGTATTGCGAGACAGCGGTCGAGCCGTCGGCGGTCGACTTCCCGACCTTCGAGGTCCGACCGCCCAGGCGCAGGCGGCGCGCCGAGTAAACTCGTCCGCCCATGGCGGTCGAGCGTTCGCTCATCCTGATCAAGCCGGACGCCGTCGAGCGGAGGCTCGCCGGAGAGATCCTGGCGCGCATCGAGCAGCGCGGCTTCATGCTCCGCGCCGGGAAGCTCATTCACGTCGATCGCAAGCTCGGAGAGACTCACTACGCGGAGCACAGCGAGAAGCCGTTCTTCGGCGAGCTCGTCGAGTTCATCACGTCAGGGCCCACGCTTGCCCTGGTCGTCGAGGGTGACGGCGCCATCGCGACGCTGCGCAAGACGATCGGTGCGACGAACCCCGCCGACGCGGAGCCGGGCTCGATTCGCGGCGACCTCGCCAACTCGATGCCCGACAACCTCGTGCACGGCTCCGACTCGCCGGAGTCGGCGACGCGCGAGGTCGCGCTCTGGTTCTCGGACGATGAGCTCGTCTGACCGACCCGAGTACGTTCAGCGGAACGTCGCGAACTGGACTCGCGCGAACACGGAATACACCGACGCCTCGGCGACCCGCGCCTGGGCGCAGGAGGAGATCACGTGGGGCGTGTTCGAGACGCCCGAATCAGAGCTGAACCTCCTCGGCGACGTCAGCGGTCTAGACATCGTCGAGCTCGGCTGCGGAACCGCCTACTTCTCCGCGTGGCTGGCGCGCCGCGGCGCCCGGGTCGTCGGCATCGACCCCACACCGGCGCAGCTTGCGACCGCGCGGCGACTGCAGGGCGAAACCGGGATCGAGTTTCCCCTGATCGAGGCGATCGGCGAGGACGTGCCGCTGCCGGATTCGTCGTTCGACCTCGTCCACTCCGAGTACGGCGCCTCGCTCTGGGCCGACCCCTACCGTTGGATCCCGGAGGCGGTTCGACTACTCCGACCCGGTGGGCGCCTCATCTTCCTTTGCAATTCGACCGTTTCCGCGCTCTGCATGACCATGGACGGTGTGGGTGAGCAGCTCGTGCGACCCCAATTCGAGTTGCACAAGATCGAGTGGCCGGACACAGGCGAGGTCGAATTCCAGCTCGGTCACGGCGACTGGATCGACCTCCTGCGCGCGAACGGGCTCGAGGTCGAGCGCCTCGTCGAGCTGTTCGCGCGGCCGGATGCCGAGACGCACACCTACTACAAGTACGTCACGGCCGAGTGGGCGCGAAAGTGGCCTCCCGAAGAGATCTGGGTCGCGCGTAAGCGTGGCTGATGCGCCGCCCTCGCCGCCGCTCCTACTGGCGTCGACGTCTCCACAACGCAAGGCCATCCTCGAGCAGCTGCACATTCCGTTCGACGTCGTCGCACCGAAGTACGACGAAGAGACGCCCCTTGACGCGGACCCTTTGCAGCTCGTGCGCCGGCACGCGCGCGAGAAAGCGCGATCGGTAGCCGACATCGCCGAGGACAGGCCGGTCGTCGGCATCGACACGGCGGTCGTGTTGGGAGGGCGGATCTTCGGCAAGCCCACGAACGCCACCGATGCGGAGGAGATGCTCGAGGAGCTGAGCGGCAAGGCGCACGTCGTCGTCTCGGGGCTCTGCCTGCTCACGCCCGGCTGGGAAGATGTCGAGCACGAAGCAACACAGGTGGCGTTCCGTGAGCTGACTCCCCGCGAGCTTGGCACCTACGTCGCGAGCGGCGAGTGGGAAGGACGCGCCGGCGGCTACGCGATCCAGGGTCGGGGCGCCGCGCTGGTCCGGGCGATCGAGGGTGACTATCTGAACGTGGTCGGATTGCCTGCGGCCCTGCTCGTTAGGCTCCTCGCCGACCGTTTTTCCGGGGTCTACGGCTTCGGTTGATCTAGACTCGAATCTTCCTATGGGGCTCTTCGACAATCTGGGCGGCTTCGGCGGCCGCGATATGGCCGTGGACCTCGGCACGGCGAACACGCTCGTGTACGTCCGCGGCCGGGGGATCGTGCTCTCCGAGCCCTCCGTTGTCGCCATCGACCAGCGGACCGGCGAGGTGCACGCCGTCGGGGTCGAGGCGAAGCGAATGCTCGGGCGCACGCCGGGGACGATTTCCGCGATTCGCCCGCTCAAGGACGGCGTGATCGCCGACTTCGACGTGACCGAGCAGATGCTGCGGCACTTCATCCAGAAGGTCCACCAGCATCGCTTCGCGCATCCCCGTGTCGTCGTGTGCGTTCCCTCCGGCGTCACGGGCGTCGAGAAGCGCGCCGTCGAGGAGGCGACGCTGAGCGCGGGCGCACGTCAGGCGTACCTGATCGAGGAGCCGATGGCCGCCGCGATCGGAGCGGGCCTTCCTGTCGCCGAACCGACGGGAAACATGATCGTCGACGTCGGCGGCGGCACCACCGAGGTCGCAGTGATCTCGCTCGGAGGCATCGTCGTCTCGCAGTCGCTGCGCGTCGGTGGTGACGAGATGGACGAGGCGATCATCAATCACATCAAGCGCGAGTACAAGCTGCTGATCGGCCAGCAGACCGCCGAGGAGATCAAGCTCGAGATCGGCTCCGCCTACGACATGCGCGAAGAACTGCAGGCGGAGGTCCGTGGGCGCGACATGCTCACCGGGCTGCCGAAGACGGTAGTCCTCAGCTCCGAGGAGGTCAGGCGCGCCCTCGACGAGCCGGTGCAGCAGATCATCGAGGCGATCAAGTCCACCCTGGACAAGACCCCTCCGGAATTGGCCGCCGACATCATGGACCGGGGAATCGTCCTCGCCGGGGGCGGGGCCCTGCTGACGAATTTCGACGAGCGGCTCCGCCACGAGACCCAGATGCCGGTCCACCTGGCCGAGAGCCCTCTCACCTGTGTGGCAGTGGGATCCGGGCGCAGTCTCGAGGAATTCGAGGCGATCCACCGGAGCGCCAAGGCCCGCAGGAACAACCACCGGCGCTACTCCAACTAGCCTTCCCCACATCCGCCGGTCCCGACTTACCTTCGCCGCTCTCCCAGCTAACCTAGGACATTCTCGTGCCTCGCAACCGCGTCACCGCGGTCCTGGGCTCGTCCGTACCGAGACCGAGACCCCAGCCGTTTCCCTCCCGCAACCGCTCGACGCTCAGGCGCCGGGTCATCGTGGGAGTCCTCGTGTTGCTGTCGCTCGTCCTGATCACGATCTCGTTCCGTGCAGGGTCGGGCGGCCCCGTCCACAGCGTGGAGGGCGCCGGAGCGACCGTACTGCGTCCCTTCGAGGTGGCCGCCGAACGGGTCGCGCGACCATTTAGGGACGTCTACGGCTACTTCGCGAGCCTCGTCCACGTGAAACGGGAGAACTCGCGGCTGAAGCAACAAGTGAACGAGTTGCGCCAAAAGGAGCTGCTAGGTCAGTCGGCGCTCGAGCAGAACCGCGCCCTCCGCAACCAGTTGAAGTTCATCGACAGCCCGCGCTTCCCGGTCGACTATGCGCCCGTGAACACGCGCATCATCTCGTGGGCAAGCGAGTTCGAACAGCAGGTCGTGATCGCGGCCGGGTCCGATTCCGGCATCAAGCAGGACACGCCGATCGTGACGAACTACGGACTGGTGGGTCGCGTGACCGACCTCACCGGCAGTTCGGCGCAGGTGACGCTGCTGACCGACGAGAACAGCGCGGTTGCGGCACTCGACCAGACCACGGGTGCCACCGGGCTCGTCCGGCACGGCCAAGGCCAGGGATCGCTGCTGCTCGATTTCGTGCGCAAGGAGGCGAACGTGCAGAAGGGTGACGTCATCGTCACCGCCGGTAAGCAGTCGAAGCAGTACCCATCCCTCTTCCCGGGAGGCATTGCGATCGGCGTCGTCACGAGCGTCGGTCAGAGCGACACGGCGCTCTACAAGCAGATTCAGATCGACCCCTACGTCGACTTCTCGGCGCTCGACGCCGTGACGGCATTGATCACACACAAGCGAACTCCGAAGGCGCCTTGATGCCGGCCGACGCAGCGAAAGCGGGAGGGCTGCTGTTCCTGGTCGTGGTCGTTCAGCTCTCCGTGATGGCGAACGTCGACATCCTCGGCGGTCATCCGAATCTCTTGCTCGTCACCCTCGTCTGCATTTCGCTTCTGCGCGGCGCCGACTTCGGCGCCGTCGCCGGATTCTCTGTCGGCCTACTCGCCGACGCCGGTGTGTTCGGCACGCTCGGATTCACTGCGTTGCTGCTCACGCTCGCGGGCTACTGGACGGGTCGCTACGGCGAGACGACGGGACGTGACCGCGCGCACGCCCCGGTGCTGTCGATCGCGGTCATCACCGTCCTCTACCAGATCTCCGCGCTTGTGCTGCGCTACATGCTCGGCGAACCTGCTCCCGCCGGCCTCATCTTCACGGCGCTCGCACCGACGGTGCTGCTCAATCTGATCCTGACCGTTCCGGTCTACGCGCTCACGCGCCGGCTGCTGCGCCCCCGTGAATGGGTGACACGAGAGGTGCGCCTCCTTGGCTAAGCGCAGCCTCTCGCGCCGCTTCCTGCCGCCCGACCCCCGCGCCGCGGAGCCGTACCGGCTCACGCCACAGCTCGCCTTGCGCGTGGGGATCCTCGGCATGCTGGCCCTGGCAGTTTTTGCCACGCTCTTTCTCCGACTCTGGTCGCTGCAGGTCCTGAACGGCGAGCAGCTTCTGCGCGCAGCGCAGAACAATCAGCGCCGAGACATACGCGTGCAGGCTCCGCGCGGGCCGATCCTGGATCGCAATGGGAACGTGCTCGTGACGAATGTTCCCGGCCGCGCCGTTCAGATCTGGTCGTCAGACCTGCCGAAGCGGCGCGATGTGCGGTTGCGCGAGATCCGTGCGCTCGCGAGAGTCCTCGGACTCGCGGCGAATCAGATCGGCGCGGCGATCAGACGCCATCGCCACGATCCGCTCACGCCGATCAGGATCAAGGACAGCGCGACCCGGGCGCAGGTCTTCTACCTCGAGGAGAGGGCCGAGGACTTCCACGGTGTCCAGATCGTGCCGGCCTACCTGCGCTACTACCCCCACCGGGAGCTGGCAGCCCACGTGCTCGGCTACGTCAGCGAGATCTCCAAGGAGCAGGTGGCGGCGCTGGGGAGCCAGGGCTACAGGGGCGGGGACACGATCGGCCAGACCGGCATCGAGTCGCAATACGACAGTTACCTGCGTGGGACCGCCGGCCTCTCGCAGTTGCGCGTCGACTCGCTGGGCAGGCCGATCAGCCTGGTCGTGCCGAGGGTGCCGGCGCATCCCGGGAACGCCGTCCGCCTCACGCTCGACGTGAAATTGCAGAAGGCCGCGGAAGACGCGCTGCGTTACGGCATCGACCGCGCTCGTAACTCGGGGTGCTACGGCTGCTGGTTCTCGAACGGGGGCGCGATCGTCGCCCTCGACCCGCACGACGGCGCGATCCGTGCGCTCGCGTCGTCCCCGACGTATCCGCCCTCGGTCTACGTCGGTCGCGTGCGGCAGAAGGCGCTCGATGTCGCCGGCCTCACGCCGCGCACGGCGGCGGCCGCCAACTACCCGGCGCTCGACCGTGCGATCAACGCCGCGTATCCGCCGGGCTCGACGTTCAAGCCCGTCACCGCGATCGCCGCGATGCAGGAGCACATCCTGCAGCCCTTCTTGCCCCTCCAATGCACGGGGTCCTATGAAAAGAACGGCACGACCTTCAAGAACTGGGATCCGTTCGTGAACGAGGCGATGACACTGCCGACCGCGCTCGCGAGGTCGTGCGACACGTACTTCTACCAGGTCGGCTATCGCTTCTACGGAATGCCACCCGACCGTGGACCGCGCCTGCAGGCATGGGCGAGCCGGTTCGGCTTCGGCCAGAAGACCGGAATCGATCTGGGCTCGGAGCGCAGCGGCCTGCTGCCGACACCCGACTGGCGCAAGAAGACGTACACGAAGAAAACCGATCCAGGCCATTGGCAGATCGACCGTCTTTGGAAGCCGGGTGATTCGATCCAGCTCGCGATCGGGCAGAAGGACCTGCTCGTGACGCCGATGCAGATGGCGCGCTTCTACGCGATGATCGCGAACGGCGGCAAGCTCGTTACGCCCCACATCCTGTTCGACGTCGAGCAGCCTTCCTCGAATCACAGTCCCGGCCGGGCCGTGCCCACATCACCGGCGCCCGCGCCCGAGCCGACGAACGTCGACGCGCAGGCCCTAGCGGTCGTCCGTGACGGCTTGTTCCAGGCGACGCACGCCACCCTCGGCACGTCCACTTCGATCTTCGGCAGCTTTCCGGTCTCGATCTCCGGCAAGACCGGAACCGCGGAGAAGTCGATCGATCCTGGTGACGGAATCATGCGCACCTTCAACCAATCGTGGTGGTGCGGGTACGGCCCCTCGGATTCGCCCGACCTCGTCGTCTGTGCGCTGATCGAGAACGGCGGCCACGGCGGCGACGCAGCGGCACCGGCCGCGCTGAAGGTCTTCGAGTCGTTCTTCGGCAAGCAGGCGACCCTCACCGGCCCCATCCACAGCGATTGATGGTCGACTACGCCTCCAACCCCCGTGCAGCAGCCCGCGCCCGCCGCCGCGAGGCCGCCGAGGTCGCTTCGTTCGTCCGGCGCCTCGACTGGATCCTGATCGGCAGCGTCGCGGCGCTCGTCGCGTACGGGCTCTGGGCGATCGCGGGGATCACGCATCACGACGTCGCGGGCGACCAGGGCTACTACCTGACGCGCCAGTCGGTCTACGTCGTGATCGGCGTGCTGGGTCTGCTCGTCGCGATGCTCATCGATCCGGATCTCTACCGGACGCGCTGGCGTGTGATCTTCGGGGGCACCTCGTTCTTGATCGCGATCGTGCTCCTTGCCGGCCCGATTCGCGGTTCCAAGCGCTGGCTCGATCTGGGCTTCTTCCGCTTCCAGCCTTCCGAGTTCGGCAAGGTCCTGTTCGTGCTCGCACTCGCCGGTTTCCTGGCAGAGCGCTCGAGACGCCTGCACGAGGTCCGCACTACGCTCACCGCGCTCGGTCTCGCGTCGATCCCGATCTTCCTCGTCTTCCTCCAGCCGGACTTCGGCTCGGCGCTCGTTTACTGCGCGGCCGTCGGAGCGGTGCTCTTCGTCGCTGGGACTCCCTGGACACACATCGCCGTAATTGCGGCCGGAGCGGTGGCGGTCGCGGTCCTCGTGCTCGGAGCCCTCCCTGCGGCCGGGGTCCCGATCCTCAAGGACTACCAGCAGAAGCGGCTCACGAGCTTCCTCAATCCCGACCAGGACCCGGGCGGCACGACCTACAACATCACGCAGTCCAAGAACGCCATCGGCGCCGGGCAGCTGCGCGGCCGCGGCGTCGACAATGCGACGCAGACCACGCTGAACTTCCTGCCGGAGCATCACACCGACTTCGTCTTCGCCTCACTCGCGGAGGAGCGAGGCTTCGTCGGCGCCTCCCTGCTCCTGATGCTCTACCTGCTGGTGGTCTGGCGCGGCTTACGCATCGTGACGCTTGCGCGCGAGCCGTTCTCGGCGATCGTCGCGGGCGGCCTCGTGTTCGCGCTGCTCTTCCAGATCTTCGTCAACGTCGGCATGACGATGGGGATTGCGCCGATCACCGGCATCCCGCTGCCCTTCGTGAGCGTCGGCGGCTCGTCGATGATCGCGAACCTGATCGCGATCGGCATTCTCCTGTCGATCCACGTTCGGGCCCGGAGGCGCCGTTAGCGGGTAGTACCCGCTCCAGTAATGCCGTCGAGTTTCTGGGTCGCGAGCACCAAGCCAGAGGCCGCACTCGACCGCGGCAAGGCTGGTCTGCCTTGCTAAGGGCGAGGGTGGACTC
>JALYLY010000118.1 GCA_030773975.1 Actinomycetota bacterium
GTGATGTACGTCCCGTCCATCACCGCGAGTGGCGTGCCGTTCTCGGGGTCGAAGACCACGATCACCGCCTGGTGCGTGTGCCGGTCGACGTTCTGCGGAAAGAGCGTGACGAGCTTGCAGGCAAGTCCCGCGGACGGAAGGTATGCCGGCATCACGCCGAGCAGTCCCTGTCGCTCCTGCACCATCGCCGCGATCCGCGGAGGCATCGATGCGTCGCCGGCGCTGAGGTCCCTGTGTGCGGCGGCAAGCGCATCGACGAGCTCGTCGAGGTCGAGCAGCTCGCGAACTTCCGCTTCCGAGAGGAAGATCACGACAGGCGCTTGAGGAGGCCGAGAGCCTGCTGGTTCCAGGGGACGCGATGCGTGACCCCTGCTTCCCCCACGCACCCACGGTTCGCGAGGTACCAGTCGTAGGTCTCGATCAACGCGTCGCGATTCGATAGTCGCGGCTGCCAACCCAGCAGCCGCTGCGCTTTCGTGACGTCGACGAAGGAGTCCTTGTGTGCGGTCTTGTAGTGCCATTCCGCGAGCGGCGAGACGCGCAACAGCTCCAGGCCGCGCAGCGCGATCTCCGCCGGCTTCACGGGGACGGGCTGCAGCCGCGATGACGAGCCGGCGTGATCGATCAGCGCCTGCAGGTCGGAGCGCACCGTGCCGAACTCGGTGGCACCGACGTTGAACGTCTCACGCGCCGCCTTCGGCTCGTTCCCTGCGCGCACGATCGCGTCGACGAGATCGTCGACCGCGAGCAACTGGTAGCGGTTGTTGCCCTTGCCGAGCGTGTAGATCCGACGTCCCTCGCGGATCCAGTCGAAGAGGATCTCGAACACGCCCAGCCGTTCCGGCCCGATGAAGGTCTTAGGGCGCACGATCGTCGTCTCGACCGCCGCCACGCGGCACAGGCCTTCCGCATCGATCTTCGACTCGCCGTACCAGCCCACGCCGACGAGGGGATCGTCCTCCTCGATCGGATGCTTCTCCGGCACCCCATAGACCGCCGTCGACGAGATGAAGACCACGCGCCGGACGCCGGCGGCGTCTCCCGCACGGAGAACGTTCTCGGTGCCGCCGACGTTCACGGAGCGGATCGACTCGCGAGACGCCTGGATCGGCAACGCGGCCGCAGCATGCACGACGACGTCGGCGCCGTCCACGAGCTTGCGAACGCTTTCGCGATCGCGGATGTCGCCGCGCCGCTCGTCGACGGAGCGTTCGAGCTCTGCGTCGTCCAGCGGGACGACATCGAGCGTCCGCACGTCGTGGCCCTCGGCGAGCAGCCGTCGAGCGAGGTGCAGGCCGAGGAAACCCGCGCCGCCGGATATTGACCAGAGCATCTACCTCTGAACGCTACTCGCCGCAGGCGGCGTGGGTGCCGGCTGAACCGGCGGCTTCGCGTCGACGAGCACCGCGGCGGCCAACAGCACGGCCATGCCGACCATGCTCTCGCCCAGCAGGCTCCCACGGAGGCGCGGCAGAGCACGCTCGCTCCCTCGCGCGACCGCGGGAACGACCACCAGCTTGTGCAAGCCGCCCCAGGCGAACGCGACCGAGACGAGCCCGATCTTGACGAGCAGGATCTCGCCGTAACCGGTCGTCCAGAGGTCGCTCAGTTGCGGCAGCCGGAGGATGGCAAGGTAGATCCCGGCGAGCAGCAACACGCCTACGCAGACGGTCGCGAGCCGCGAGAAAGCGAGGAACGCGTCGCGTCTCAGATCAGGCATGAGCGGCCAGACGACGAGCGCGAGCTGGATCAGACCCCCGATCCAGAGACAGGCCGCGGAGAGGTGAGCCCAGTCGGCGACCTGCGACTTCCACGACGCGCCGGCATCGGCGGCGGAATGCCCGGAGAGCGAGAGTCCGGAGGCAAAAGCGAGCGCCAGAACGAAGGCCGGCCAGAGCAGGACCGTGCGGTCGGTCAGCCACGCGAGGAAGACGAGCGCCGCGACGAGCGCGAAGCCGAGCGTCATCGCGATGAATGCATCGCCGAACCGCGACCGGGCCAGCGGGGCCAGATCGCCGTACAAGAGGCGCCCGAAGGGCAGCTGCAACGCGTCCTCGGCACGGAGGAGAAACGCAGCGATGCCGACGTCGATCGCTGCCACCACTCCGATCCCGACGGTGACGTAGAACCGTTTCTCCGCGGGCGGCGTGAGCGGGCCTCGCCGCAGGACGAGCAACCGGAACCCGAGCCCGCCCACGACGAGCGCGAGCGCGAGGAAGTACAGCCAGCGCACCACGTGCTCGCTCGTAGTCGGGCCTGACGCGCCGAATGCCTCGGTCGGCGGCGGCGCGTTCGCCCGCACGCCGAACGTGAAGACTCCGGAGACGACGTGACCGTCGCTCGACAGCGCGTGCCAGCGCACGGTGTACGCGCCCTTCGGCAGTCGCGGCAGCGAGGCCTTGAGCACGAACCGATCGGTCCAGATTCGCTGCACGGGCACGGCGTGCTTCGCAGAGAAGAGCTGCACCGACCCCGGCAGCACCTTGACGTACTGATCGAAGCTCAAGGTGACGAGCCGCGGCGACGAGGCAAGCCGCTGCCGAAATCCCGGCGAGGCTTGCTCGAGCGTCGCATGCGCGAGCGCCTGCGCCGGAAAGACGAGCGCCAACGTCACCGCAGTCAAGACGAGGCGTTTCAACGGTGCGGCGTCCCGGCGAGCTCCGAGATGTGCCCGAACACGGGCGCGACGTCGCGATCGCAGTAGAGCATCACGGAGGCGACGACGAAGGTCAGCGCGAACCCGGTGGCGGCCACCCGCGAGAGCGGCCTGATCGCGCGGGCAAGCGGGAAGACCGCAGCGACGACGATCGTCCACCCCATCAGGTGGTGCAGGAAGGACGAGCGCTGGAAGAACCAGGTGTTCTGCTCGTGCACCAACAATGCGGTGCCGGAGACGAGGAAGCCCGCGGTCACCGCGAGCCGCCACCATTGGCTCTTGAGCTTGGCGCGCACGAGCCCGAGCTCTGCGGCGCCCGCGATCATCAACATCTGAGCCCAGGCGCCGTGCGCGAGCATGTGGATCGCCGAGTTCGTGTAGAAGGTCATCACCGGCCACATCAGGATGCCGAGCGCGAACACGAGCCCCGGCCACAGATACGCGCGCCACGCACGCCGCCGCCACACCTCGGTCCCGACGATCGCCTCGCCGAGCAGGCAGAGGCCGAGCAGGAGGAATCCCGTCGCGAACAGCCAGTGAACGTGCTCACTGGGCGGTTGCATGTTCCTCCTCGAGGTCCTCCAGGAGTCCTGGTACGACGACGAAGTGGAAGAACAACCCCACGGCGATCACGAGCAGCGGCGGCTCGACGAAGAGCCACCAGAAGCCCTGTCCACGTGGATGAAGCAACGTGATCCGGTACGGCTGGACCAGCGCCCAGGCGACACCGGCAAGCGCCGTCCCCGGGCCGACCGCGGACACGATTCGCGCGCGTGTGGCGGCTCGTTGTAGAGGTGCTTTGAGTTCGCTGACGAGTTCTGCGTTCACGACGTCCTCCTCCCGTAGTCGAGGTCAGTGCACGGGCCCACGGACGCCGGAAGCGCCCGAGGTCTAGGCCGGCGCGGGAGGAGGTCTGACTTCGAACGCGAGCCCGAACAGGCTGCGCGGAGTGACGAGCTCGCCGACCGTCGGCCGAGGGGCAGGAAGGCTCCCGCCCAGAAGACGTGAGGCGTGCGCGGCCGTGTCGCGCGCGTAGCTCTCGTAGTCGGAGAGCCAGTTCTCGACCGCTCGGTAGACAAGGGCTACCACGACGGAGAGAACGGCGAAGACCGGCAGCGCGGCGGTGTGCAGCCAGGGCGCCAAGAGCGGCCAGCGCCCGGCAGAGATGCCCTCCCCATCGACCTGCAAGAGGTAGATCAACGACGTGACGAGGAAGGAGCCGAGCCACAGCCGAGGCGAGAGCTCGATGCGGACGCGCGGCGCAGGCTGCGCGACGGGCGACCCGTGCGCGTCGAGCAGCCGGCGTGCGGCTCGCGCCACCGCGCGGGCCTTGACGAACCGCCACGCGACGCGGGCCAGCATCAACGCGACCGCGACCTTCACGACCGCGAGCAGGATCGGGTAGTACTGGGCGCCCGAATACGGCGTTTCGACATGACGGCCGAAGTCGAGCCGGTGCGCCAGGCTGCGACCCGTGAGCTCAGCTACGAGCGCAAGCAACAGGAGCGCGAGTCGCGCGAGACCACGCTGGTGACGCCGTGCACGCTCCATCCTCGCCAATAGTGTGCGCCTCCCGGCGCACCCTGCGCAACTGGGCTAGGAACCGCGCGGTTAGGCGACTACGGTCAACATCCACTCGTTGCTGCAGCGATCCTCGAAGGCCACGAGGAAAATCCGCTGATAATGGCCGAGGCAGAGCGAGCCGTCGCTGAAGGGGATCTGCTCGGTGCGAGGGCCGAGGAGCATCGAGACGAGCCGCGCCCGCTCTTCGGCCTCGAGCGGGACGAGCCGCTCCAGCAGGCCCTCGAGATCCGAGAAGAAGCCGGTCTCTCGTTCCTGCACGCGGATCAGCGAAGGGTCGCCGTTCGGCGAGACGAAGGCGATGCCGCTGCCTCCCGTCGAGGCGACCTCGCGGCGGACGTCGTTGGTGATGTCGAGCACCGTCAGGTTCGGCAGCGCAGCCGCGATCGAGACAGGGATCTCGACGGACGTCACGCGGATGCAACCTCTCGCGGCAGGCGGAAATGCACGTCCTCGCGCGCCACCGTCACCTCGACGACGTCGCCGTGTCCGAGCTCGGCGAGCCGCTCGATGGTCGCGTCCACGAGCGCGCCCGGTGTGGAGGCACCGGCCGTCAGGCCGATCACCTCATGGCGCGAGACCATGTCTTCGGCGAGAGGGCTCTCTCCGTCGATCAGCTCCGCTTCCGCCCCGGCATTACGGGCAACCTCCACGAGGCGCTGCGCATTCGAGCTCGTCTGCGAGCCGATCACGAGGATTAGCGTCGCCTCCTCGGCGAGCCGCTTGACGGCGTCCTGGCGGTTCTGGGTGGCGTAACAGATGTCATCCGCCCCTGGACGCGTGAGCGTACCGAAGCGCTTTTCCAGAGCGTTCACCGTCGCGCGCACGTCGTCGAGCGACAGCGTCGTCTGGCTGATCACGGCGACGGGCCTGCCGTCGGACTCGAGCTCGGCAGCCGCCTCCGGCGACTCGACGACCACCGTCGACTCCGGGCGCTCGCCACGCGTACCGATCACCTCGACGTGGTCGGCGTGGCCGACGAGCGCAACGAGGTGGCCGGTGTCCGCGTAGCGGCGCGCCTCCGCATGAACCTTGGAGACGAGCGGACAGACGGCGTCCACGACACGCAGGCCGCGTTTCTCGCAGTTCTCGCGCACGGCAGGCGCAACACCGTGCGCGGAGAGGACGCAGATCTCACCGGCCGGGATCTCGTCCTCGTCGTCGACGAAGACGGCGCCCAGGTTCTCGAGGCGACGCACCACGTGGTCGTTGTGCACGATCTGGTGCCGGACGTAGATCGGCGGACCGTGCTGGGCAAGCAGGCGCTCGACGATCTCGATCGCGCGGTCAACTCCCGCGCAAAAAGATCTCGGTGCCGCAAGCAGGACTCGTTTGCTCACGCGATCGCCTCGAGCCCCTTGAGCGCACGCCGGGCTCCGACCGCGGCGCGCAGCGTCACGAGCGGCTGCCGCGCGAAGCCGCGCAGCAAACCCAGGTAGTCGACCTCGCCGTTGGGCGTCGCGCCCTCGGCAACCCCGCCGAGCCGGTGCGTGGGCATGTCGCTGATCGCGCGCAGGCAGCCGACGAGGCGACCGCTCCGCGCGAGTGCGCCCGATTCCATGTCCACCGCATCGGCCCCGGTGCGAGCGTGAAGCCGCGCACGCTCGGCTGGATCGTCGACGATCCGAGTTGCGCCGAGAATCGTCCCTGT
The DNA here is from genome assembly GCA_030773975.1 of Actinomycetota bacterium. Taxonomy (GTDB): domain Bacteria; phylum Actinomycetota; class Thermoleophilia; order Gaiellales; family Gaiellaceae; genus 3-1-20CM-4-69-9. The sequence continues at coordinate 5,889 of JALYLY010000118.1, forward strand.
TCGTGCCGGCGACGCGCCGAGCGGGCCGCCCTCCCAGAGAACCGCTCCCGACTCGTCGACGACGCGCGTCGCGTCGATGACGGTGCCGACCGGCAGCTCACCGGAGAGCGCGCCGGCGATCCCGAACGAGACCAGCCGTCCCTCGGGCACGCCCTTCGACGCCCCGAGTCCCACCACCGCCGTCCGTCCCAGCCGTCGCGCGATGCGCTCCTCGACGGTCATGGCGCACGCAAAGGTCAGCCCGTCAGCGTCCAAGCCACGCTCCTCGCGCTTTCCTTGACCGAGCCGGCGGCCTCGTACGCGGCCGAAGGCTCGAAACCGGAATGGATCGCACAGTGCTCACAGCGAGGATCGTTCCCCGGTCCGTAGTCATCCCACTCCATGCCGTCGAGGAGCGCGTCGTAGGTCGGGAAGATCCCGTCCGTGAGCAGGTAGCACGGCCCCTTCCAACCGTACGGATTACGAGTGATCGAGCCCCACGGCGCGCACTTGAGCTTCCGCTCACCGGTGAGGAACTCCTGGTAGATGGGAGTGGCGAGCCAGCGGTAGCTCCGCTGGCGCGCCACCTTGCGGATGACCCGGAACTTCTCTTCGTGCTCGGCGCGAGTCATCGTCAGCGCCGGATCGATCTGCGAGTACTGATAGCCGGGCGCGATCAGCATGCCGTCGATGCCTATTTCGTTCGTGAGGTACCCCATCATCTCGAGCACGTCGTCGACCGAGGTCTCCTTGAAGATCGTCGTGTTCGTCGTGACACGGAAGCCCGCCTCGCGCGCCTTCTTGATCGCATCGACGGCGACGTCCCACAGGCCCGGGTAGTCGCAGATGTAGTCGTGGATCTCACGCATCCCGTCGAGATGGACGACGAAGGTCATGCGGTGGCTCGGCTTGAACACGTCCAGGTACTGCTCGAGCCGCAACGCGTTCGTGCAGAGGTCGATGTTCTTGCCGAGGTCGAGCATGCCGGCCACCACGTCCTCGATGCCCTTGTAGACGAGCGGCTCGCCGCCGCAGATCGACACCACCGGCGCGGGGCACTGCGCGCCCGCGTCGATGCACTCCTCGACTGTCAGCCTGGCCTTGTTCGACTCGAACTCGCGGATCTTCCCGCAGCCGATGCAGGCGATGTTGCACGCGAGCGTCGGCTCGAGCATGAGGACGAGCGGGTACCGCTCCCCCTTGCGCTGCTGAGTGGCGACGTACTTGCCGATCTGGACGGTTGAGCGGAGCGGGAACTTCATCCGTTGAGCCTTTCTCTCAGGCGCCCGAGGGCGAGGAGCGGAAACGTCAGTCGGTACAGGTGGTAGCCGATCATGAAATCAAGAGGAAAGCCAGTGCCTGTGTAGTGCTGCTCGTCCCAGTCGCCGTCGGGGCGTTGGGACTGGCAAAGATACTCGGCTGTACGCCGCGTAGACAAGCCCTTTGCGGACCCGCCCGCGATATAGGCGAGGAGAGCCCAGGCCGTTTGCGAGGGGGTCGCCGCACCGCGGCCCCGGGCGGACGGGTCCTTGTAGGAGAGGATGTCCTCACCGAAGGCACCGCTTGGTTGCTGGACGGAGTCGAGCCAGGCGAGCGCGCGGCGGATCGCCGGATGCTCGGGCGGAAGCCCGCAGGCCTCGAGCGCCGGGATCGCGGCACCCGTGCCGTAGAGGTGATTCACGCCCCAGCGGCCGAACCAGGAGCCGTCCGGCTCCTGCTCGGCAAGCAGCCAATCGAGGCCGGCGGCAAGCGAAGAGCCGTACCCGTCCTCGTGGCCCAGGGTCTCGAGTGCGTGAGCCGTCACGTCGGCGCTCGGCTCGTCGGTGACCTTGCCGAAGTCGCAGATCGGGAGCTTGTAGAGCCACAACGCCTCGTTGTCGGCGTCGAAGGCCCCCCAGCCGCCGCTCCGCGACTGCAGGCCCACCATCCAGTCGAGCCCGCGCCGTACAGCGTCGTCGCCCATGTCGAGCTCCCGGAGCGCCAGGGCGACGACGGCCGTGTCGTCGACGTCCGGGTAGAGGTCGTTGTCGAACTCGAACGACCAGCCTCCCGGTGCGAGGCCGGGCCGTCGGATCGCCCAGTCTCCCGGGACGGTGACCTCCTCGCGGAGCAGCCACGAGCCGGCGGCCTGCAGTCGCGGATCGTCGGCGGGAAGCCCCGCCGCACGGAGGGCGAGCACTGCGAGCGCGGTGTCCCAGATCGGGGACTGGCAGGCCTCGGGACGAAGGCGGTCGCCGTCGCGCACCATGAACCGCTCCCAGCCGGCGAGGCCGCGCGCGAAGGTCTCGTCCGCGGGGCCGTGCCCGAGCGCGGCGAGCATGATCAGCGACCACAGCCAGGGCGGCTGGATCCCGCCCCAGGAGCCGTCGGCCTCCTGCCGCGCGCGCACCCACTGCTCCGCGACGCCGATCGCTCGCCTGCGAGTCTCCGACAGCCGAGGCGTCCCGCTCGCCGCGGTCTTCCGGCCGCCGATCTCGCTGAGGTCGATCGCACTCGGCCTGACGGGCTGCAGCGCTTCGACGACGGAGAGCGAGACCATCGTCTGCCGGGCCCAGCATGCAAAGTCGTAGACGGACAGCGGGCCGTTGGCGGGAAGCAGGATCAGCTCGACGGGCACGTGCGCCAGCCGCCGCCAGGGCCACTGGCCGATCAGCGCAAGGAACGCACGAGTGAAGATGCGCGCCCGCGCAACACCGCCGCTGCGCCGGATGTACTCGCGCGTCGCGTCACCGGCGTCGACACCCGCGAGCTTCAGCGCCGTGTACGCCTCCACCGTCACCGACAGGTCCGCCGGGCCCTCGAACCAGATCGACCAGGTGCCGTCTGCGCGGCGGCGCGCGAGCAGCTCGTTTGCGAGCAGCCGGTCCATCTCCGCGTCGCGCAGGCCCAGGAAGTGGAGCAGGAACAGGTGCTCCGCGATCATCGTCGCGTTCGACTCGAGCTCGCCCTTCCACCAGCCGTCGGGATGCTGAAGCGACAGCAGGCGCTCAGCGCCACGCTCCACGGCGGTGTCCAGCCCGGTGAACTCTTGGACGACGGTCACGCAGCAATCTTAGTTGTCACGTCGGACAACACCCGTGCTGCGGCGCGACCGGAACGAACCGCGCTCTCCATCGTCGCTGGCCAGCCGGTCGCTGTCCACGCGCCCGCGCGTGTGACGTTAGGACGCGAGGTGAACGGGCCCGGCCGGCGTGAAGCCGTCCCCGGACGGAGCGCGACGGTTGCCTGCGGCTCGCGGCTGACGCGTGACCAGACGACCTCCGCAGGACCGAGACGCTCGGTGAGCTGTGTGGCGATGTGGTCGACGAGCTCGCGGCCCCTGATCTCCATCAGCTCCGGCACCCCGCTCGACACTACCGTCAAGTACTGCCCGTGCTCGGGCGGATGGCCGGTGAGCGCGCCGCGGTCGAACACCCAATGCGCATCCGAGCCGAGCAACGCGGCCAGCGGTGTGCGCAGGAGCGGCCGGTCGAAGAGGAGATGGACGCTGACGATCGGCGACGGGTCGAGATCTGGCTCCGCGTCGCCGAGCAGGCGCGCCGATTCGGCCGGCGGTGTCGCGACCACGATCGCATCGGCGTCGACGTCGTCGAGATCGTCGACGCGTACGCCGGTCTCGACGGTCGCGCCGCTGCGCTCCAACGCCCGGCGCGCGGCGTCGCCGTGCATCCAGCCGAGGGGCTTGACCGGCAGGACGAGCTCCCCTGCCCGGCGGCCCGCCAGCAGCGCAGTCTGCACGGTGAAGAGACCCATCGCCGCGCTCGCCTCGGCGGAGGGGAGGTTGAGCGCGGGCCGGATGAAGACGTCCCAGAACCGCTCGATCGCCAGTTGCGACTGGCCCTTGCTCAACAGAAAATCGGCGAACGTCTCGTCGTCGTGCGCAGCGGGATCGAGCCCACGGAGCGCAAGCAGCTGCCAGACAAGGGGACGTTCCCGCAGCGGCAGGTGCGCGTAACGCGCCAGCAAGATCGAGCCCGGAGAGATCCGGGCCCACCGGCGGCGCTCGTCCACGACGGGCAGGCTCAGGCGCATACGGCGGAGGGAGTCGGACTCTCCGATCCGCTCGAGAAACGCCAGGTACTCCGTGAAGCAGCCGAGCGCGATGTGCTGGCCGTTGTCGGGTGGCGGCGCCGGATCGCCGTCGCGCTCCGGCAGGGTCTGCACCGCGCCGCCGAGCGTCGGGCGTGCCTCGAGCATCGTGACGTCATGTCCCGCGTCGAGCAGCTCGAGCGCAGCCGCGCAACCGGCGAGCCCGCCACCGACGACGACCGCCTTCACCGCCGCAGCCCTTCGCCGACGATCCGCAGCTTCGTCAGCGCCGACAGGTGCGGCGGGCCGCCGAAGACGTCGAAGCCGCGCGCCTCGATCCGCTCGAGCGTCGCGCGGTATAGACCTGCGAACGTCGAGACGCACAAAGCGCTGCGACCGTCGAGCGACCGCAGCAGGCCGAGGCCGTCCTGCAGATGCACACGCGCGCGCTCGGCCTGGAACGTGAGCAGCGCGCGCCACGCGGCCGTCGCACGACCGGTCGCGATGTCGTCCTCCGTCACGCCGAACGATCCGAGCTCGTCCTGGGGGAGGTAGACGCGACCGAGCTCCCAGTCTTCGCGGACGTCGCGAATGATGTTGATCAGCTGCAGAGCGATCCCGAGCGTCTCGGCCCGCTCGACGTCGTCGGAGCCATAGACGGCGACGCACGCAACCCCGACGGCGCCGGCGACTTTCGTGCAGTAGCCGCGCAGCTCGCCGAAGTTCGCGAACCGCGACTGCTCGAGATCCTGCAGGCCGCCGTCCACGAGTGTGTGCAGCGCACCGTCGGGAATGGGAAAACGGCTGCGCGCATCGGCGAGGGCAACCGACATCGCGTCGCCTCCCGGCGAGGACAGCACTGCACGCAGCTGCTCCAGCTGCGCCCGCTTCTCGTCCACCGGGAGCTCGCCGTCTGCAACATCGTCGACGCGGCGGGCAAACGCGTAGATCGCAGCGATCGCCCGACGCTTCTCGCGCGGCAGCACCATGATCCCGTAACTGAAGTTGCGGGCGCGCCGGCGCGTGATGCGCTCGACCTCCGCGTATGCCTGCTCCGTCGTCATCGCACGAAGGCTGCCAGAGCGAGGCGGGTACGCGACGGACGCGGCCGCCGGGTGAACACGTCCCAGTGCGCGGACTCGAGCGCATCGAGCGCCGCGAGCCCGCCACGTGCGAAGAGGCCGACTGCCCGCCCCATCCGGCCGCCGATCCGCTCCTGGAGTACGCGTCCCGCCGCGAGCAGGTCTCGAGCGCGCACCGCCTCGTAACGAAGCAACTCGAGCAGCTCGGGACTCGGACGGTCGAGCACGGTTACGCGGAACGTGCGGCGGTCGTCGAGCGGCAAGTAGACACGGCCGAGCTCGAGATCACGCGGCACGTCCTGCAGGAAGTTGACGAGCTGCAGCCCGGTGCAGACGTCGTCGCTCGCGGCGACCAGCTCGGGGTCGCCGTCCAAGCGCAGCAGGCCGAGCACGAGCCGGCCGACGGGGTCGGCCGAGTTGCGGCAGTACTCCTTCAGGTCGGCCCACGTCTCGTACTCGGAGCTGCGCTGGTCCATCCGGTTCGCCTCGATCAGCCGGAGGAACGGCTCTCGTGGCAGCGAGAACTCGTGGATGGTCGGCGCGAGCGCCTGCAGGACCGGCCACGAGGGCTCTCCGGAGTAACAGGCATCGAGCTCGCGCTCGAGCTCGGCGAGCGCGGCGAGCCGATCCCCGTCCACCTCGTCTCCGAGGATGTCGACGAGACGGGCGAAGCCATAGACGGCGCGCAGGTGGGGCCGGAGACGGCGCGGAAAGAGAACCGAGGCAACGGGGAAGTTCTCCGTCCGCGCTCGGCGGGCTACGACGGCCACATCCATACGTACACGATCCCCTGCCCGACCCAGGCTGGTCAACTGGTCGCGTTTGCGCCGGGACCGTCACAGGTGCTTCAATCGACTGGCGCTGGCCCGCCAAGACCCTGCTGCGGGCGCCTCGTCAAGCCAATCCAGGAGGGCAGTTGACCGACGACCGGGGGAGCATCGCCGGGGACGGCCTACGCAGGCACCCTGTGCTGGGAGTGGACGCAGTGGGCACGGCCTTTGTCATCCGCCTCGGCGGCGAGCTCGACCTCTACAACGCCGCCCAGGTTCGCTCTGCTCTCGTCGACGCCTACGCCCAGGCTCCGGAGCGGATCGTCGTCGACCTCGGCGAGGTCGAGTTCATCGACTCGACGGCGCTCGGCGTCCTGATCGAGACCCGCGCGAAACTGAACCACCGAGGCGGCCTCGTGCTCGCAGCGCCTGGCCTCGAGCCGCGGCGCGCTCTGCAGGTCTCCGGGCTCGACAAGCTCTTCATCGTGCACGACACGGTGCCCGAAGCGCTGGGCGCGAAAGTCTAGTTACCAGCAGGCGCCGTGGACGGTGCCTCTGACATTTCCTCGCGGCGGATCAGCGTGATCGCCGCGATGAACGCCAGGACGCCGAACACTGCCAGTCCCCAGAAGGCCCAGCTGTAACCGCCGGTCAAGGCCACCGGCAGCGATTTGCCGTCTGAGCGCAGCGTCTTGAAGTGAGTTGTGAAAATCGTCGACGCAACTGCAGTTCCGACGGCGCCGCCGATCTGCTGTGACGTGTTGATGAGCCCGGAGGCCAATCCCGCCTCGCGCTCGACGACGCCCGCGAGCGCGGCGATCGAGACGGGGACAAACGCGAACGCGATCCCGACGCCGACCATCAAGTAGCCGGGCAGCAGGTCGGACACGAAACTCCCGTGCACCGGGATCTGCGAGTACCAGACCATGCCGGCCGTGAGTAGGGCGAGGCCGATCGCGATGATCGGCTTCGGCCCGAACCTCGTCGTCAAGGCCTGCGCGACTCCCGCGGCGACGACTGCCGTGCCCGCGGTAGCGACGAACGTGACGCCGGTCTTCAGAGCCGAGTAGCCGAGAACGTTCTGCACATAGAGGGTGAGCAGGAAGAAGTTGGCGAAGAGCACCGCGCCGAGAAGCACGCCGACGACGTTTGCGCCCGCGACCGTTCGCACGCGGAAGATGTGGAAGGGCATCAGCGGGTCGGGGGCTCGACGCTCGTTGACGAGAAATCCGACGAGCAGTGCGCCCGACGCCACGAGCAGGAGAATCGTCCGCGCGGTCGCCCAGCCCACGTCAGGCGCTCTCGAGATGCTGTAGACGAACAATGCCAGGCCGCCGCTGACGAGGACCGCGCCGAGGGCGTCATAGCTCCGCTCGGCGCCTTCTCGCCTGCTTTCGGGGACGATACGAGGCGTCAAGGCGAGCACCAACGCACCGACCGGGACGTTGACGAAGAAGATCCATTCCCAGCCCAGGTACTTCGTCAGCACGCCGCCGGCGAGCACGCCGACAGCCGCGCCGCTGCCGCCGAGTGCGCCCCAGATTCCCAGAGCCTTGTTTCGCTCCGCGCCCTCCTCGAAGCTCGTCATCACGATCGAGAGCGCGGCAGGCGTGATGATCGCGCCGCCGAGTCCCTGCACCGCTCGGGCCACGATCAGCATCCCCTCGGATTGCGCGAGCCCGCAGACGAGCGAGGCGATCGTGAAGAGCGCCACGCCGACCACGAACACCCTCCGCCGGCCGAGCAGGTCCGCGGCACGCCCGGCCAGGAGGAGGAAGCCGCCGAAGGCGATCGAGTACGCGGTGATCACCCACTGCAGGTTTTCCCGCGAGAAGTGGAGGGAGCGGGCGATCGAAGGGAGCGCGACGTTCACGATCGAGACATCGAGGATCGTCATGAAAAATGCCGTCGCGACGACGGCGAGGATCCGCCAGCGGTGCGGGTTCGAGGTCATGACACGGTTAGGCTAATCCGAGCGCAAGACGAACGGGGGAGCAACCGCTCCCCCGTTCACATTTCGGCTAGATCTTGCCGAGCTTCCGCCACTTCGTGTAGATGTCCCTGAAGTCATGGTCGGCAGCGCTGACCGCGTCGGCAGCGCTCATCTTGCCCTGCGAGACCTGGGCGAACATCTTCGGGATCAGGAACTTGCCGAACACCTCGGAGAACGCGGCGTTCGTGTAGCCCGGGTAGCCGGGATTGACCGTGTACTTCTGCGCGATGGTCGTCAGGATCTGGTACTTGCCGCGCGGCTTGTGCGTGTCGGCCGCCGCAAGCTTCTGGATCTTCTTGAAGGGAAGCGCGCCCGGGAACGTCGGGAAGTTGTAGAACTTCGACGCCAGGAACGCGTCCTTGTAGTTGATCTCGAGGTCGGCCATGAACTTCTTGGCCGCTGCCTTGTTCTGCGCGAACTTCCAGATCGAGTACGCCCCCATCACGTGCTCGAGCCCGAGCCGCTGCACCGGGCCTCTGGGAATCGGATAAATGTAGAGCTGATCCACGAACGGCAGCGCGAGGTCCTCGGGGGTCCTCGTCGCCGAAATCGCGTTGAGGATCATCGAGCCCTTGCCGGAGTAGAGGAAGTTGTTGTTCGAGGCCGGCTGCCAGCCGAAGATCTCGTCGGTCTCGCCGCTCTTGAAGATGTCGGCCATGAACTTCACGGCCTCGATCGTGTGCTTCGACTTGATCGTGACGCGGTGCTTCGCGTCCTGGACGTACGCGCCGAAGCACATCATGAAAGCAATCAGCGCCATGTTGGAGTCGAGCTCGGCCGACTGGCCGATCCCGATCGGGTGGCCGACAGCCTTCAGCTTCGGCGCGGCCTTGCGCACGTTCTCCCAAGTCGAGGGTGCGATGCCGATGCCGTTCCAGAGGTCGTGCCGCCAGACCACAGGGTCCGGGACGTAGTTGTCAGCGAAGGCGAACCACTTCTTCGTCTTCGGGTTGTAGGTCGCCTTTTTGCCAACGACGCCGATCTTTCCCACCTTGCGCTGAACCTCCTGGATGATCTCGGCGTGGTTGATGACCTGATCTTCGAGTTGCGCCTGGGGCGAGAGATTGAAGAACAGGTCATGGCCCGAGCCGGAGGCGGCCTCCGCCGCCGCCCGGGCGGGCAGCAGCGTGTTGAGGATGAGGTCGACCTTGACCTGGACGTCGTTCTTCTGCCCCCAGTTCTTCGACCACACGTCCGTGAACCACTTGTCGTAGGCCGGAACGAAGTGCGCCCACTGAATGATCGACAGGTCGCCTTTGAGCCAGCGGCCCTTGAAGCGCAACGGGCCGTAGAACGCCTGCCCGAAGCCCGAGCCCGCCACGCCGATCGTGATGCCCGCAGCGCCGGCACGGCGGATCAGTTCGCGACGGTCATACCTCCCTTCGCGTCGACTCGGATCGTCTGAGCTTGCCATTGACTCTCCTTTCCTTCGCCTACCGGAAGGCTCCCCCGGTGAAGCCTGCGATGAAGCGGTCGAGGAACGTGTTGTAGAGGAGCGCGAGCGGAATGCTCGGTATGAGCGAGGCGACCATGATCGCTCCCCATTGCGGCAGGTCGCCGCGGATCAGGTCTGTGTAGACGCCGGTCGACAGCGTCCGGTGACTCGAGGCGGAGATGAACGTGAACGCGTACACGAACTCGTTGACGACGAGCGAGAACGAAAAGATCACGACCGTCAGAATGCCCGGAATTGAGATAGGGAAAACGATGCGGACCAGCGTGCCGAGCCGTGACGCCCCGTCGATCAGAGCCGCGTCCTCGAGCTCCCGTGGAATGGTCTTGAAGAACCCCATCAAGAGCCAGGTGGCAAAGGGCACGGTGAACGAGGGATAGACCAGGACAAGCGACCAGATCGAGCCGCGCAGGTGGAAATGTAAGAGGTTGCTCGTCTGCCTGTCGAGCTGCGTGATCACCGAGAACAGCGGTAGGAACAGCAGCGTGGGCGGCACGAGATACGTCAGGAAGATGCCGACGCCGACGCTCTGGCCGACCTTCCCCGAAAGCCGGGCGAGCGCGTAACCGGCCGGGACTGCGAGCACCAGGGTGATCAGCACGACGACGACGCCGATGATCGCCGTGTTCCGCAGCCACGTCGTGTACTGCGTCTCGTCGAAGAGATAACGGGCGTTGTCGAGCGTCGGCCCCTTGTGGAACCAGTACGGCGTATGACTGAGATCGTAGAAGTCGCGCTGCTGCTTGAACGCCGTGATCACCATGACGTAGAACGGGAAGGCGAGCACGATCGCGAACGGCCCGACGATCAGGTACGACATCCCCTTCTCGCGGAATCCCCTGAGCACCGCATCCACGGGCTACGTCACCTCGGTGCGGCGCGCGAAGATCAGCATGCCGATCGCCACGACGGCCAGCACGGGTAAGAGGAACAGAGAGATCGCCGCCCCTGCGCCGAGCGAGCCGGTCTCGATTCCGGTCTTGTACGCCCAGGTCGTGACCATCTCCGTCGAGTTGGACGGCGGCGGGCCCCCGTTCGTGAGGATGTAGACGACGGCCATGTCGGTCGCGGTGAAGACGATCCCGAACAGCAGGGCGACGGTCGCGATCGGAAGCTGCAACGGCAGGGAGACTGACCAGAACTTCCGGAGTCCCGTCGCGCCGTCGATCGCCGCAGCGTCGTCGACCTCCTTCGGGATCGACGCGAGGCCGGCGAGGAAGATCACGGTCGCGAACGGGATGATCCGCCACGCGTGAACCGCGATCACGGAGCCCATCGCCAGCTTCGGCTGCGCCAGCCACTGTGGCGGATCCACCGTGCTCGCCAGGTGGAGGTGCTGCAGCGTCCAGTTGATGATCGAGTAGGTCGTGTCGAAGATCCACGTCCACCCCATGAGGCTGAGTGGCAGCGGGGCCGCCCAGGGCAGGAGGATCAAAAAGCGGAGGATCCACTTGCCGCGGAACGGCTTGAGGAGTGCATGCGCCAGTAAGCCGGCCACGACCAGCACGACGGCCTGCGAGATGACGGTGAACAGGAACGTGTGCCAGACGGCGTCCTGGAACACGGGGTTGGTCCACTCGTGGCGGAAGTTGCCCAGGCCGATCCACTTGCCGTGCAGCGATCCGCCGATGGCGTTCGTGAAGCTGAGATAGACCGCGAGCGCAAGGGGCCCGCCGACCAGCAACAGGATGAAGATGACCGCCGGCGAGATGAGCACGGACGCAAGGACTCCAGGACGCTCGAGAACGTTCATCCAGCGCCTCCCCCGCGGCCGTCCGGCGGCAAGAGCCTCCACCCCTTTGCGATCCTAATAGAGTTGTACTGGATCTGCGGATGGCCGAGATCACCCTCGACAAGCTGACGAAGGTTTACGGGGACGGGACCCGGGCGGTCTCGGAGCTGGACCTCGAGATCGCAGACGGGGAGTTCGTCGTCCTGGTCGGCCCGAGCGGCTGCGGGAAGACGAGCGCACTGCGGATGGTCGCCGGGCTCGAGCCCATCACCGAGGGGCGCGTCCTCATCGGCGGCGAGGTCGTGAACAACCTGCCGCCGAAGGACCGCGACATCGCGATGATCTTCCAGAATTACGCGCTTTATCCGCACATGAGCGCGTTCGACAACATGGCCTTCGGGCTCAAGCTCCGCGGCATGAAGAAGGATCGCCGTGGCGAGCGGGTCAACGGCGCCGCGAAGACGCTCGGCCTCGCCGAGGTGCTCCCGAAGAAGCCACGGACGCTCTCGGGCGGCCAACGCCAGCGGGTCGCGATGGGTCGCGCGATCGTGCGCGAGCCGCGAGCGTTCCTCATGGACGAGCCGCTCTCCAACCTCGACGCAAAGCTGCGGGTCGAGATGCGTGCCGAGATCGCCCGGTTGCAGCGCGAGCTCAACGTGACGACGGTCTACGTGACGCACGACCAGGTCGAGGCGATGACGCTCGGCGACCGGGTCGCGATCATGCGCGACGGGTTGCTGCAGCAGGTGGCGAAGCCACAGGAGCTCTACGACCGGCCGCGCAATCTCTTCGTCGCCGAGTTCATCGGCTCACCCGCGATGAACCTCGTCGGCGTTGACCTCGTGCGCTCCGACGGCCGATTCGCCGCGAAGTTCGGCGACGACACGCTGGAGGTGGACGCGCAGGTGCTCGCCAGGCGCCCAGGACTGGAGACGTTCGAGGGCAAGCGACTCATCCTCGGAGTTCGCCCGGAGGACCTCGAGGATGAAGCCTTCGCAACCGACCCATCCCCGGGTCGCCGACTCTCGGCGCAAGTGGACATCCGGGAGGACATGGGCTCGGAGGTGTTCATCCACTTCGGTGTCGCGGGGAAGGCGGTGCGCGGCGCGGACGTGAGGGCGGCCGTCGGCGAAGAGGCGGCCGAGGTGGCGGAGGTCAAGGGCAACGTCTGGGTGGCGCGCGTCGACCGGGACACGAAAGCGGAGGAGGAGGGCAAGGTGGAGCTCGTCGTGGACACGAGCCGCCTCCACTTCTTCGACCCGGAGAGCGGCGAAGCGATCTACTGAGGCGCCGAGCCTCGGTGAATCAGGACGGGACAAGCGGCGTGCCGTGCGCACTCGAGGCTGACCGAGCCGAGGAACAAGCCGCTCAGTCCGTGACCGTGGGAGCCGACGACGAGCAGGTCGGCGTCGCGGGCCGCGTCGAGCAAGGCCCTTGCAGGTTCGTCTTCGACGGCAATCGGCGCGACGTTCACCGTCACGGCGTTGCCCACGACCTCATCGACGACCTCCGTGACGAACCGCAGAGCGCCTTCGTGAAACTCGGTGACGAGCCCCGGCAAGTCGATCGGCACAGCGAGGGCCGCATCGGCCCCCGGCATCGGCTCTTCATATGCGTGTAGCGCGATCACCTCTGCGCCACGAACGCGCGCGTCCTCGACCGCCCAGCGGAGGGCGTTTTTCGATGCCTCCGAGCCATCTATTCCGACGACGATCTTCTCCATCACGGGTGATACTGCTGGTCGAGCGAACCGACCGTATCGTTTCTGATGCTGATCCAGAAGCCGGTCGAGATCGGTTCGAAGAGCGGCTTCGGGAACGGATTGCTGCCGTTGGCGAGCTGGGCGAGCTGTTCCACCGTGATCGGGCTTCCGTTCACACCCTCTTTCAGCACGGTCACGTGCGCGCTCGGCGAAACGATGAAGGCGTACGCGCGCGTGCTCTCGTTGACCACGTAGTTGTCGTTCGGAACGTCACTCGAGCCTGTGTCCTCGAGGGCCGCCTGGTTCGCCGACTTGCCCGTGAGCAGCCACGCTGGATCGAAGCGCAACTCGAAGGTCGCACCCTTGCGCTTGAGCGACTTGATGTACCCATACTCGACGACCTCGCGGGGCGAACCGACACCACTCTTCGCCGTCTCGGAAACGGTGACGGTCTTCGTAACGGTCTTCGTAACGGTCTTCGTGCTCCCGCATCCCGTTGCGACCAACAGAGTGGTGACGGCGGCAAGACCGAGCAGAAGAAGGCCGGTCTGCTTCACGACGCCAGTCTAAGACGACGCCGGGCCCGAACCGAAACATCGCGGTGGCCCAAATGG
>JALYLY010000119.1 GCA_030773975.1 Actinomycetota bacterium
ATGAACCCTCCTCAAGGCGGGATCTTCGCCCTCGGCACCGCTGCCCACGCTTATCTGGAGTTCGATGTCTCGAACCGCCGGAAGGGACGCGACCTGGCGGCGGCGATCTCCTCGCTCCGTGAGCCGAGGACGACGATGGGTGGCGTCAACCTGGTCGCAGGGTTCAGGCCGGAGCTCTGGCGAGAGGCTGCCCCCGATGACGCGCCAGCCGAGGTGGAGGGGTTCAACGAAGACCTGATCGGCATCGACGGCTTCGTGATGCCGGCCACGCAGCACGATGCCGTCCTGTGGCTCTCGGGCAGCGCGTACGACGTCATCTTCGACGTGGCAAGAAACGCCATCGCCGAGCTCAAAGGCCTGGCGTCGATCGTCGAAGAGACCTCGAGCTGGCCCTACCTGCGCGATCGAGATCTCACCGGCTTCATCGACGGAACCGAGAATCCGACTCTGGTCGAGGCCCCGGAGCTGGTCCTCGTGCCCGAGGGAAACCCTGGAGCGGGAGGGACGATCCTGCTGTTGCAGAAGTGGGCTCACGACGCCGCCGCGTGGGACTCGCTCCCGGTCGCGGAGCAGGAGCGCGTGATCGGCCGGGCGAAGCTTGACAGCGTCGAGCTCGAGGACAAGGCACCGGACTCCCATGTGGCGAGCACCGACCAGGACAGCTTCGGCAAGATTTTTCGCCGCAACATGCCCTATGGCACGGTCACCGACCACGGCACCATGTTCGTAGGCTTCGGCTCGGAACAGCGGCCGCTCTCCACGATGCTGGAAAGCATGGCGGGACTGACCACCGGCGTCCGCGACGCGCTCACGCTCTACACACGGGCAGTCACCGGGGCGTACTACTTCGTCCCCTCGACCGACTGGCTGGGCCGTTTTGCGTAGCCCGGCCGATGTGAGCAAGATGGACGTGTGAGTCCGCCCAGATCGACCCCATCCCGCGAGGGCCAGAGTAAGAATGCGAGCGCGCCGCCGTCGCCGCGCGGATCTTCGCCGACGACGCCGCAGCCGCGCCGCTTTGTCTTCAGCAGGCGCTGGATCATCTTCGCGCTCGGGCTCCTGCTCCTGAACTTCTACCTGGGCTCGCGGGCGACGCAGCCGACATCCCGCGTCCGCGTTCCGTACAGCCCGTTCTTCCTGGAGCAGGTGACAGCAGGCCACGTGAAGGAGATCACGTCCAAGGGCACGGCGATTCAAGGCACGTTCACGAAGAAGGAGCAGTACGCGGGAAGCAAGCCGACCACGAAGTTCCAAACGGAGATCCCTGCGTTCGCCAACAACGACGCCCTGTCGGCGCTGCTCCAGCAGAAGCGTGTAGTCGTGAACGCCGAACCGCTCGACACGGGAGCACCGTGGTGGCAAAACCTCCTGCTTGGTTTCGGGCCGACGATTCTGTTCATCTTCCTGCTGTTCTGGCTAATGCGAAGGGCGGGAAACGTTCAGAACGTGCTGGGATCGTTCGGCCGCTCGCGCGCGCGTCGCTACCAACCCCCCGGCGACCGTGTGACGTTCGAGGACGTGGCGGGCATCGACGAGGCGAAGGCGGAGCTGACAGAGGTGGTCGATTTCCTGCGTCATCCGGAGAAGTACCGAAAGCTCGGAGGCCGGATACCGCACGGCGTGCTCCTCTCGGGCCCGCCCGGCACCGGCAAGACGCTGCTCGCGCGGGCGGTCGCCGGTGAGGCGGACGTTCCGTTCTTCTCGATAGCCGCGTCCGAGTTCGTCGAAGCCATCGTCGGCGTGGGCGCGTCACGCGTGCGCGACCTGTTCGTACAGGCGAAGCAGGACGCGCCCGCAATCGTCTTCATCGACGAGCTCGATGCGATCGGCCGGTCACGCACGTCCGGAGTCGCAGGCTTCAGTGGTGGCAACGACGAACGCGAGCAGACCTTGAATCAGATCCTGACCGAGATGGACGGCTTCGACTCGTCGACCAACGTGATCGTCATCGGTGCGACCAACCGTCCGGACGTCCTGGACCAGGCCCTACTTCGACCCGGTCGGTTCGACCGTAGGGTTGCGGTGCAGCCTCCCGATCGCGCCGGCCGAGAGGCGATCCTCAAAGTGCACACGCGCGGCGTTCCTCTCGGGCCCGACGTCGACCTCGGGAGGATCGCGTCGACGACGCCGGGCATGGTCGGGGCGGATCTCGCGAATCTCGTCAACGAAGCTGCGCTGCTCGCGGCACGACGGAGCCACGAAGTCGTCGACGAGTCAGACTTCACCGACGCGCTCGAGCGGATCATCTTGGGAGCCGAGCGGCAGGTGATGATGAGCCTCGAGGATCGCCGCCGCACCGCCTATCACGAGGGTGGTCACGCGATCGTCGGCATGCTCACCGAGGGCGCCGACCCGGTGCGGAAGGTCTCGATCATCCCACGCGGCCTTGCGCTCGGCGTGACGTTCGCGGCGCCCGAGAGCGACCGCTTCAATTATCGGGAGCCAGAGATCCAGGCGAAGATCAACGTCGCTCTCGGCGGCCGTGCCGCAGAAGAAATCGTGTACGGCGAGACGAGCACCGGCGCCGAGTCGGACATCCAGCAGCTCACGGAGATCGCCCGCCAGATGGTCGGACGCTGGGGCATGAGCTCAGCGATCGGCCCGATTGCGGTGATACCTCGTGACGGCCAGGGCCCGTTCCTGCCGGGTGCCGCCGAGGTCTCGCCGGATACGCAGAAGCTCGTCGACACAGAAGTGCGCCGCATCGTCGAGGAATCCCACCAGGCGGTCATTGCGCTGCTCGAGGAGAATCGCAGCAAGCTGGATTCGCTTGCGAATGCACTGCTCGAGCACGAGACCCTCGACGAGGAAGATGCGTACGCGGCTGCGGGCGTCCCGCGAACGAGCTCGACGAGCGTCGCGGACTCGTTGGCGGCAGCAGCAGCGGCTCGATCGCGACTGGCGCGCTAGCGCAGCGACCGCTGCGTCAGTGGGCTTCCTCTTCGGTCGTCCGCTCGGCCGTCGGGAGCGCCTCGAGACGCTCGTCTGGAATGGGCTTGCCGCTCTCGATCGAGAGTCCGTAGGTACCGGCGGCGAGTCGGGCCTCGGCCCGCTCGACCGCAGCGAGCTCGTCGCGCAGATCGTCTGCCAGACCTTCGTCGAGCTCGTCCTGATAGAGGTCCGAGCCGAGGTTGGCGGCGTTGTCCTCGGACTCCTCGCCGGTGTCCTCGTGCGCGCGCTTTCCGAGCGATCGCTCGATTCGCTCGCGCTCTCGGATCAGCAACTCGCGTGCCCGCTCAGGATCCATCGGCGCCACGTTACCTCGATGTTGCCCGGCGACGTACCCTGACCGTCGATGGGCATGTTCTTTCATTCATCAGAAGCGCCGCCGGAGCGCCCCGCCGACCCGGAGGTGCGCCGCGCCAACCTGAACCGCATCGGGCGGCTCTTTGCCGCTTACAGGTTGCGGCTCGGGGGAGTCCTGCTCCTGATCGTGGTCTCGGCCGGGCTCGGCGTCGTCCCGGCCTTCCTGCTCCAAAACGTGCTGGAGGCGATCGGGCGGAACGACACGAGGTCGCTCTCGTTCAACGCGAGCGGGATCATCGCGATCGCGATCGCGACCGGCGTGCTCGGCGTGATCCAGACGCTCCTCTCCAATCAGATCGGCCAGCGCGTGATGCACGATCTGCGCGCCGCGGTCTTCCGCCATCTGCAGCGCCTGTCGCTCGCGTTCTTCACCCGCACGCGTACGGGCGAAGTCCAGTCGAGGATCTCGAACGACATCGGCGGCGTGCAGAACGTCGTCACGAACACGGCGACGTCGATCGCCTCGAACGTGACGACCGTCGCGGCAACGATGGTGGGCATGCTGGTGCTGAACTGGAAATTGGCGTTGTTCGCGTTCGCGCTGATACCGCTGTTCGTGCTGCTCACGCGGCGCGTCGGCAACGAGCGGCGGCGGATCGCGAAGACTACTCAGGAGACGCTCGCCGACATCTCTAGCCTCGTGCAGGAGTCGCTCTCTGTCTCGGGGATCATGCTCGGGAAGACGATGGGGCGCGGAGACGAGCTCGCTGATCGCTTCGAGGCCGACTCATTGCGCCTCGCTTCACTCGAGGTGCGTCAGCGGATGGCCGGCCGCTGGGTGATGGCGTCGATCCAGACGAGCTTCGCGATCATGCCCGCCGCGGTCTACTGGTTCGGTGGGCTCGCGCTCGCGCACGGATCGTCTGCGATCTCGATCCCGATGCTCGTCGCCTTCACGACTCTGCAGACGCGGCTCTTCTTTCCGGTCGGGTCCCTGCTCGGCGTCGGCCTCGACGTTCAGACCTCCCTTGCGTTGTTCGACCGCATCTTTGAATACCTCGACCAGCCGATCGACATCGAGGAAAAGCCGGACGCGCTCGCCGTCGGACAGGCCGGTGACGTCGTCTTCGATCATGTCTGGTTTCGCTACGGCGAGGACTGGACGCTTCAAGACGTCTCGTTCACCGTGCCTGCAGGCACGACGACTGCGCTCGTCGGGGAGACCGGCTCGGGCAAGACCACGCTCGGCTACCTCACGGCGCGTCTCTACGACGCCACCCGTGGGCGCATCACGATTGACGGTGTCGACATCCGCGATCTGAGCTTCCAGGCGCTGTCCGACCTCGTCGGCGTCGTCTCGCAGGAGACGTACCTCTTCCACGAGTCGGTGCGCGAGAACCTGCGCTTTGCCAAGCCGGACGCGACCGATGAGGAGATCGAGACGGCCGCGGAGGCGGCGCGCATTCACCACGTGATCGCTGCGCTGCCCGAGGGATACGACACGGTTGTCGGCGAGCGCGGCTATCGGTTCTCGGGCGGGGAGAAGCAGCGGATCGCAATCGCGCGCACGATCCTGCGCAACCCGCCGATTCTCGTGCTCGACGAGGCAACGAGCTCACTCGACACCGAGACCGAGCGGCTGGTCCAGGAAGCGCTCGACCGTCTCTCGGAGGGACGGACGACGATCGCGATCGCGCACCGGCTCTCGACCGTCCGCGAC
The DNA here is from genome assembly GCA_030773975.1 of Actinomycetota bacterium. Taxonomy (GTDB): domain Bacteria; phylum Actinomycetota; class Thermoleophilia; order Gaiellales; family Gaiellaceae; genus 3-1-20CM-4-69-9. The sequence goes on from JALYLY010000119.1 coordinate 4,967, forward strand.
GCCGACCAGATCATCGTGCTCGACCACGGACGCGTCGTCGAGTCGGGTACGCACGAGGATCTGATCCTCGCCGGCGGCCGTTACACGACGCTCGCCACGCGCGATGCCGAGCTGGGGACTGCGGCACCCGCTCTTCGCTAGGCGCGTAGAGGGCAGGCCCCGCCCGCTAGTTGCTCTGGCCGGAGGGCGCTGTTTGGCCGACCATGAGCGGGGCTCGAAGTACTCGTCTCGACTAAGGAGGACTGATGATCGCTCGAGTTTGGAAGGGCGCTGTTCGCAAGGAGGACAGCGACGCGTATTCGAAGTACATGCAGGAGACCGGTGTGGCCGGCTACGCGAAGACTCCTGGTAACCGGGGCGTCTGGATGCTCCGCCGCGATGTCGGTGAGCGGACCGAGTTCATGATGTTCACCCTCTGGGACTCGCTTGCCGCCGTCAAAGCCTTCGCCGGCGACGAGTACGAGAGCGCCGTCTTCTACCCAGAGGACGAGCGGTTCCTCGTCGAGCGCGATCTCAGCTCGACCCACTATGAGGTCGACACCCACGTCCAGCCCGCTGAGCCCTGATCACCGAACGGTGCGCCGTGCTGACCTGCCAAACGGAGAAACGTAGTCCCACGCGGGCACGACTTTCGCTATTCCGCCGAAACGCGATGGCGATTCGGCCGGTCCCGCCCTACAGCGCCGCGTCAGGGGGCAACAGGTTCTCCGCCCTATGATCCGAAATCGTGGTGCGCCTCCCTTGGCGGGCAGGATCGACGTGGCCGCCGCTACGGCGGGTCGCGCAGGGCATCCGCGCGTCGATTCCGCAATTTCCGCTTACGGATCCGGGCCTGGCCTCGCTGAGGACCGCCGTACGTGCGGCGGTGGTCATGCCCGCCGTTTTCGCGTTCGCCGACAAGGTGATCGGGAACCCGCAGACGGCGCTCTTCGCAGCCTTCGGATCAATCGCCATGCTGGTGCTGATCGAATTCACCGGGCCGATGCGCAGCCGGTTCGTTGCCTACCTGGCCCTGGCGTGCGTGGGCGCCGGCAACATCGTTCTGGGAACGTTCTGCTCGCGAAACGCCTGGCTCGCGGCCGGTGCGATGGCCGTGGTCGGGTTCGCGATTCTCTTCTCCGGGGTGATCAACGGCTATTTCGCGGCCGCCGCGACCCCAGCGTTGCTCACATTCATCCTGCCGGTGACGATCCCGGTCTCCTTCTCCGAAGTACCGGCACGGTTGGCAGGCTGGGGCCTGGCTGCGGCAGCGGCAATTTGCGCGCACATGCTCCTGTGGCCCGCCCGATCGCGGGCCACGCTGCGAAGTGACGCGGCGCGGGCCTGCCGCGCGCTCGCCGACCTCGCGGAAAACGAGCTTGCGGACGATCAGTCGGCGATCCCGTCCCGCACGGCTGCCGCGCGAGAGGCGGTCGAGAGTCTCCGCCGGAGCTTCCTCGCCGCGCCGCATCGACCGAACGGTCCAACGGGGCCGACGGCCGCACTCGCGTCCCTCGTCGACGAGCTCGACTGGGTGCTCTCGTTTCTGGCCCCTCGGGCCGACTTGCCGTCACTCGACCTTTGCAGAGAGGAAAACGCCGAGGCTGTGGCGGCAACCGTTGCCGCTTTGCGGGCAAGCGCCGCGACGCTGGCCGGTGGCGACGAGCGACCGAACTTCGAGCGAATCGAAGTGGCGCGTGACGCCGTGGCGCGGGCACTCGTTCGGCGAATCTCGGAGTTGCCGCCGACTCTGGACGACGACGGATTCGGGTCTGCGCTCGAGGCGCCCTTCCGGGTCCGGGTGATCTCGTATTCCGCCCGGCAGGTTGCCGGTTACGCGCTTCTGGCCAGCGGGATGGCTGCGCCCGAGCTCGACGAGTTGGACGTCGCCGGCGGGGATTTCCTCACCCGCCCGACACGAGGCACGCTCCTGGCTACGGAGCGGTACGCCGTCGAGCACGCCGGCACCAGGTCGGTCTGGTTTCGCAACAGCGTCCGCGGCGCCGCAGGACTCGCCGTTGCCGTCTACATCGCGCAACGAAGCGGCCTTCAACACTCCTTCTGGGTCGTTCTCGGAGCCCTCTCGGTCCTGCGGTCGAACGCTTTGAGCACCGGCTGGTCCGTGCTCACCGCGCTCGCCGGGACGGCCGTGGGGATCGTCCTGGGTGCGGCGCTCGTGATCGCGATCGGCACCCACGAGTACGTTCTCTGGGCAGTGCTGCCCGTTGCGGTTCTGCTCGCAGCCTACGCGCCTCGGGCCATCTCTTTCGCAGCAGGCCAGGCCGGCTTCACGGTCGTCCTGTTCGTGCTCTTCAACATCATCCAGCCCACCGGGTGGACGGTCGGGCTGGTGCGGATCGAGGACGTTGCGATCGGCTTTGCAATCAGCCTCGGTGTCGGGTTGCTCTTCTGGCCGCGCGGCGCCGCCACCGTATTGCGGGAGAGCCTGGCCTCGGCCTATGGGCGGAGCGCAGACTACGTCGTCGCAACGGCCGGTCAGATCATCGCCGGAGGTGGCCAAAGCGGGTCAGCGGGACCCGCGGACGCCGCAGCCGCTGCCGTCCACCAGCTCGACGACGCCTTTCGACAGACGCTCGCCGAGAGATCTGCAGGAGGCGTGAATCTCGAAAGTGTCGGGGCGCTCGTTGCCGGCGCGGCACGCGTGCGGCGCGCGGCGCAGTCGCTTTCGGCGCTTGGCCGCATGACGGATGGCGACCCCGGGCTCACGCAATGCGGCCAGAACCTGGACGGCGAGATTCACGCTCTGCGGTCGTGGTACATCACGCTGGGCGATTCGTTCATTCATTCCACAGCGATTCCGCCGCCGCACATCCGCGATACCCAAGGTCGCAGACGACTGCTCGACTGTGTGCGCGCCGCCGTGGCGGGCGGTGACAGGACGAAGGTTCGGTCCGCGCTCGTCCTGTTGTGGGCGAACCAGCACCTGGACGATCTCTGGCGGCTCGAATCGCACCTCGGAAGATCAGCCGCCGAAGCTTCGAGCGATGTGCCGCCTCACTGAGTAATCGGCGCCGGCGTTGGGCCGCGGTCGGGCCGGGCGAGCAGGATTGCGCCGAGCGTGACGGCCGCGAACGCAAGGATGCGGACGCCGCCGAACGCGCCCGACGGGACAGGCTCTCCGAGCACGACGGTGCCCGCGGCAATCGGCAGTGCGTTGGTCAGAAGCGTCGCCAGCCCGGCGACCGTGAGCGCTCCACCTTTCTGGTAGCCGAGCTGAAGGAATGCGGTACCGAGCGAGTAGCCGGCGATCACACCGATCGCAAACGCGGCCCGAGCGCCTCCCTGGGTAGCCACCTTGACCGAGATGTCACCGATCGAGAAGAACAATCCTCCGGCGACGCCTTCCGCGACCGCGAGTGCGCCGAATCTCCGCCCGAGCGCGAGCGCGACGACCGCCGCTCCGCCCGTCGCTCCGAGCCAGAGAAGGATCTCGGCGGTCGAGCCGCCGGCACCCTCGCCGCTCCCGCCCGCCAGCGACACCGCCAGCGCAAACAGCCCGAGCATCGACACGAGCACGCCCGCAAGCTCGTGCCGACCTAGGCGGCGCCGCCTCATCCGAGCGGAGGCGAACGCAAGAATGCCGATCCCGCCCGCGGAGACACTCTGAACGAGCGTGAGCGGCGCCAGCGCGAGCGCAGCGACGTAAAGCGCGAAGCCGCCGCTCTCGAGGGCGAAGCCCACCAGCCAACTGCGATCTGTCAGAAGTACCTGGACCGAATGCAGCGGCCGTCGAAGCGAAAGAGTGGGGAGAGCGGCGGCAGCATCGTGCTCGCGTAGGTACGCGACGTTCGTGAGCGTCGTGGCTGCGAGCGCCAGGAAGAGCGCGATCGCGGTTTGTGCACTCATAGGCGGGGCAGGCTATTGCCTCGCGCGCCGGCTCGACACGCCTTCCTTGCCGGCGGTCACTTGCATCGGCGACTCGCGTCCTGCCGAGCACGCCGAGGCGGATTGCCTAGGGCCCGCCCCCGCCGCCGCTCGACTTGACCTTGCCGGCGTTCTGGGCGACGTACTTCGACACGGCTGCGATCTCGGCGGCGCTCAGGGTGCCGGAGAACGAGGGCATTCCGGGCCCGCCGTTTTCCACCTGCTTCTGGACCCTGGCCGCGTTCGGCTTCAGCTGGTCGAGGTTCGGGCCGACCGAGCCCGTGGTCCCCGCTGCGCCGAGCGTGTGACAGCTGCCGCAGCTCGAAACGAACACCTGCTTGCCTTGTACGCCGGCGGCGGAAGTCGTCGTCCCTCCGGTCGTGGTGGGCGCGCTGCCGGTGGCGCCGAGCCGATAGGCGATGATCACGGGCTGCTGACCCTTGCTCTGCGGGAAGCTCGCGGCCGTGATGAGCGTGTCGCCGACGATCGCCACCGTTGCGTTGGTGCCCGCCGGTAGCTGTTTCTCCCACACGACACTGCCGCTCTCACGGTCAAGGGCGATCACCTTGCCCTCGAATGTCGTCGTGAAGACCAGGTCGTTGGAGATCGTCGCCGCGCCGTAGGCGGGTTGTGGCAGGTCGCGCTGCCACTTGACGGAGCCGTCGCCCACGTTCAGCGCCACCATCGCACCGGTGCCCTTCGGAATGTCAAGGGAAAGGTCTTCCTGCGTCTTGTAGACGGCCGCGATGTTCACGATCGGAGCGAAGACGACGCCGTCGGCGAGCGCCATCTGTGTCTCGACGCCACCGAGAGCACCGGGCAGCACGGTGACGGGAAGCTTCGGCATCTGGTCGTACTTGCCCGCTAGTGCAAGCTCATTGTCGCGGTCGTGGCCGTTGTGGTCGCCGACCGACTTCTTCCAGACGATTGAGCCGTCGCCCGCAATCCTCACTAAGAAAGGCAACCGCGATCTCGTGATCGTCGCCGGCAAACAGGGTTACGTCTAACGCGATCGATACGCGGTTCCCAGACTGGATCCACCCATACCTCTTCTCGAGACGCAGCACGACGCGCGCTCTCTCGACATCACCGCGCGCACTAGAGTCCTAGCCAGGGCACTGGGAGGAGGTCTTCGAAGTGACGAACACGAGTGTCGATCGGGCAACGCCGCTACCCGCCGGGACCAAGGCGCCGGAGTTCGAGCTTCGCTCGACCCCCGACCAGACCGTGTCGCTTGCGGACTTCCGGGGCCGGCCCGTGATCCTCGCCTTCTACCCGGAGGACTGGAGCCCGGTCTGCTCCGATCAGCTTGCCCTGTACCAGGAACTGCTCCCCGAGTTCCAGAAGTTCGATGCGGAGCTCGTGGGCATCTCGGTGGACGGGATCTGGTGTCATCTCGCCTTCGCCAGGGATCGGAACCTGCATTTCCCGCTGCTCGCCGACTTCGAGCCCAAGGGCGAGGTCGCCCGGGCGTATCACGCCTACCGGGACAAAGACGGTACGAGCGAGCGGGCCCTGTACGTGATCGATGCGAACGGCATCGTGCAGTGGAGCTACGTCTCTCCCGTGGGCGTGAACCCAGGCGCCGACGGGATCCTCCGCGCTCTCGAGAACCTGGGGAAGAAGGGGGCAGCATGACCACGACCCAGTGGGGAGCCGCACTCACGCTGCCGGTCACCGAAGACCGGGACCACATCCAGGGGCCAAGGGAGGCTGCGGTGACGCTCGTCGAGTACGGCGACTACGAGTGTCCGTACTGCGGTGCCGCGTATCCCATCATCAAGGAGGTGCAGTCCCGGATGGGTGAGAGGCTCCGGTTCGTGTTTCGGAACTTTCCGATCACGACCTCGCACCCGCATGCCGAGCAGGCCGCAGAGACAGCCGAAGCTGCGGCGACCCAGGGCAAGTTCTGGCAGATGCACGACCTTCTCTACGAGAACCAGACGCGACTGCGAGACCCCGACCTCCGCGACTACGCCGAGAGGCTCGCGCTCGACGTCGAGCGCTTCGACGAAGAGCTGGCCGAGCACGTCCACGCGGCGCGTGTCCGCGAGGACTTCATGAGCGGTGTGCGGAGCGGCGTGAACGGTACGCCGACCTTCTACATCAACGGTGCGAGGCACGACGACTCGTACGACGTCGAGACCATGCTCGCCGCTCTCGAGCGAGCTGCCGCGTCCTAACGGAGGACGAGCTAAGAGCGGTCGTTGGCGAACGCGATCAGGCCGGGACCGGCCGCTGCGACCGTCGCACCTCGAGCGCGCGCGTGAGATCCGTGATGGACAGGAGGCCGGCCAAGTGCCCGTTCTCGACGACTAAACCTCGGTTCGACGTCGGCGACGAGAGGGCGGCCAGCGCATCGACCGCCGTCTCGTCCTCGGTGAGCAGCGGAACGCCGTCGAGCGGGATCATCGCGTCGCGCACTCGTCGCGAGTCCCACTCCGAGCGCGGGACGGCGGCGACGGAGCTGAAGGCCAGAAGTCCGATCGGCCGCCCTGCATCGACGACGGGATAGGTCGTGAAGCGACGCGAGTGTGCCACCTCGTCCATGAACTGCCCGATGGTGAGCTTGCCGTCGACCGTCACCGGTTTTCGCACCATCAGGTCGCGCACGCGCAGCCCATCGAGCGCTGCCTCCGTCGCGATGTACCGCGCCTCAGCCGTCGCCGCCTGGAGCAGAAACCAGCCGATGAACGCGAGCCACGCTCCGCTGAACGATCCCTGGAAGATGAACATCGCGATTCCAAGGGCGATGAAGAGGTAGGCGAAGCCGCGCCCGATCTCGGTGGCGATGCGCGTTGCCCGCCCGAGATCGCCTGTGCTCCGCCAGAGCGCCGCCCGCAGAACGCGGCCCCCGTCGAGCGGCAACGCCGGAATCAGGTTGAAGGCAAGCAAGGTCAGGTTGATGTAGCCAAGCCAGGCAGCGACGCCGTCGACGGCGCTCGGCAGGCCGGCGAGCGCGATCAGCACGAAAACCACGCCGAGAACGAGCGAGACGAGCGGTCCGGCGATGGCGATCCGGAACTCGGCGCCGGCGTTGGGGAATCGCGTCTTGAATTGCGACACACCCCCGAACAGCCAGAGCGTGATCCCGTCGATCTCCAGGCCTTCTCGCCGCGCCACCCAGGCGTGCCCGAGCTCGTGCAGGAGAAGCGATGCGAAGAACAGCAGGGCTGCGACGATCGCCATGGCGAGGTGCACGCCGTCGGAGAGGCCTGGATTCTGTGACGGGAAGACCCCGTCCGCCAGCGTCCACACGATCAGGGCGAAGATCACGAGCCAGCTCCAGTTGATCCGAACCTCGATGCCCCCGATCCGGCCGAGCCTGATGTTTCCGTTCATGACCCGCTCCTTCGGTTTCGCTCCCTCACCGTCGGGGATCCGTCTGAGGTGTTCGACTGCTGCCATCGAGTTCTCCTTCTCGTGTTGTCGCTCGTGCGTTTACCCACCGCGTCCTTTGACAGTGGCGGGAATGACGCGAATGTCTCCTCCGAGTTGGAAGACCAGGTTGTGGATATCCGCCGCGGCCATGGCACGCAGGGTGGGCAGCTCTGTCGCCGCCTGCTCCTCGTCGAAGACGTTGAGTGGCCAATCGCCAATAGTGCCACTCTGTAGATGCGGATGCGCAAATCCGGAACCGAAGTAGGCGCGGATGACTACCGGGTTGATGCCGGCCGCCTGCTGCTCTGGCCATGACAATGCCCAGACGGCGTCCGTGCCGCCGTCCGCCGAGCGGCGAATTCCCGAGGCGGTCACCTCTCCCGTCCCGAGCAGCAGATCCGCGTTGATCTCCTCGAGCGCCTGCCGGGCATACGGATCGAGCCGCGGGACGGCTGCAGCGAAGAGGCGCTCCTTGTCCGATCGCGATCTGGCACCCCCGTGCGTGCCGTTGCGCAAGTCAGCAAAGTGGCGCAAGAGGGCCGACGTGGGCGAGGAACGAGAGGTTTGTGTTGTAGAGCTCATCGGTTTCCTTTGCTCGACTCGCGATGGTCGCCCGCTCGGCGCGTCGGCGCGTCGGCGCATCGGTTCGGGTGAGCTGGTTGTCCCGCGTTGTACCCATGTTTCGCTCCTCGTCGAGTCGAAGCGATCGTCTCGCTCAAGGCCCTTTCGACGCATCCGTGCATGCCCCGACTGCCTGCGTGGATTCCGCACACGATCGAGGTCCCGGACGCGGCTGTGCGAGCCTTAGTAACCTCGAACGGCTCGAAGAACGAATGGAGGAATGATGAATGTCACCAGGATGATCGAAACGCATCCGGCCGCCATCCCGATCGACGCCGGCATACTCAGCCGCTGCATCGAGGATTGCGTGTCGTGCGTGCAGACGTGCACCGCATGTGCTGACGCGTGCCTCGCCGAGGACAGCGTGGCGGAACTCGTGCGCTGCATCGGGCTCGATCTCGTCTGTGCCGACGTTTGTGCGACGACCGCAGCCACGTTGACGCGACCGACGGCGTTCGAGCCACAGCTCGTTCGCCGGGTCGTCGAGGCGTGCCTCGATGCGTGCCGGCGGTGTGGCGACGAGTGCGAGAAGCATGCCGACCATCACGAGCACTGCCGCATCTGTGCGGAGGACTGCCGCCGCTGCGCGCAGACGTGTGAGGAACTGCTGAGCGCGCTCCCGAGCTAAACCGGCTGAGAATCACGGAGACCTCGTAGGCGTCGACGCCCTGCTGAGCGAGGGCGTAGGCTTGCCTCAATCGACAAGGGAGGCTGCTATGGCGCTCGCACGTGTTGTCACCTTCGAAGGGGTCAGCAAGGACCGGATGGAAGAGATGGACCGCGAGATGCGCGACGGGCAGCCGCCGGAAGGATTCCCGGCGGCCGAACTGGTCGTCCTCCACGACCCGGAGGCCGAGACGTCGCTCGCGATCGTCATCTTCGAGACAGAGGACGACTACAAGCGCGGCGACGAGATTTTGAACGCGATGCCGGCCGGCGACACCCCGGGGCAGCGCACGTCCGTGACGAAGTACAACGTCGCTACTCGAATGAAGAGCTGACCGGTTGGTTTAGTCGCGAGCGCGCCTTCGACGCCCCTGGCGGCCCACGCCGGCTACAACTCAGTCGGCAGGCGCGCTTCGCGAAGATCGACGCGGTCGCCGCGCATCGGCACCCCTTCTCGAAGCAGCCGCGCGCGTTGCGGCGCGCCTCTGGGCAGGCGGCCATCGGCTCGGACCACGCGGTGCCAGGGGAGACCGTGATTCGTGGCTAGGACGTGCCCGACGAGGCGTGGCGCGCGGGGATCGATGTCGCCGTAGGTACGGACGAAGCCTTCCGGAATCGCTCGCACCCGCTCGACGATACGCGTCCTCCTCTGAGCGGCACTTTCCGCGCCGCGATCGGGCTGCCCCGAGGTTGGGTTGCGACGTCTAGTGCTCATTCGCTGAGACGTACCAGGAGCTCACACGGTGGCAACTGCTACGGCTTCGAGATCCATGGTTCCACGAGTCGTACTCTAGGCCCAGTACGGGCACCTGGTGGACCAGGGCCGGTGCTGTGAGCCGCGTTTACCTCGCCGGGCGAAGCTCTATTCCCGCGCCAGGTTAGGTACCAACCACATGCCCAATCCATTTGTGTCTTCTTCGCGTAGAACACGCTGAAGGAGGTGGCTATGCGACCGGTGAGGCACCGGAACGAGGGAAACGACAAGCTGATCAGGTCGGCACCAACGAAGCGGGTGTCGGCTTCAGTGGCGCTGATGGCGGCGCTCGGCGCGACCGGGTTCCTTGCTGCAGGTTCGCTCGCGCACAGCGCGATCCGCACGCATGCGACCGTCTCCCTTCGCACGACGGAGCTCGGACGCGTGTTGGTGAACTCGAGAGGGCATACCCTCTATCTGTTCGTCAAGGACAGGAGGAACAAGAGCGCTTGCAGCGGGAGCTGCGCGAAGTTCTGGCCGCCCTTGCTCATCCATGGCAAGCCGACTGCGGGGTCCGGCGTGAGACCGTCACTGCTCGGCACACTGCGACGCAGCAACGGCGGCTTGCAGATGACCTACAACAAGCACCCGCTCTATGCCTACGTTCTTGACAGGCAGGCGGGTCAAACAAACGGCGAGGGCAACTCCGCCTTCGGCGCCAGGTGGTACGCCGTCTCGGCCAAAGGGACGGCGGTCGTCAAGGCTCCGACCCCCACCATGAGCACCACCACCACGACCACTACGAGTAGCTGCCGCTATCCACCCTGCCCGTAGAGCGGAAGAGTCGGTCTGAAGTGGCCGGGGTGTCCGACGAGTCGCGCGACTGGCGGCAGATCGCGGCGCTGCACGGCGAGCTCGTCCGAATGACGGGCTCTGCGGTCGCCGAAGTCAGCGCCTAAGCCGGCCGAGGAGTGGCTGAGTCATTGAGTCGTCGTCTTCGCGTCCTGATACTCGTCGTGGCGGTGTACCCACATCTCCGGCGGGTCGCCCTCGTCGCGTCCCTTGGGCGCCCGGTCGAGGAAGCTGTAGTAGCCGAGCATGAATTCGAGACCGCGGGCGGTGGTCGAGTACGTGTGGTAGACGATCCCATCCTCGAGGGCGAAGGCGCTGAAGACCGGCCCTTCCGACAGGTACCCAACCGGGTCGGTGCCGCACTCGGCCGCCAGTCCCGGAACGGGGCCAAGATTTCCTTGCAGTCTCGGCGTCAGCTCCTCTTTGGTGTGTGAGGCTCCGAAGTCGAAGTTGAAATCGCTTCCGTTTGACGAAACCCAGGGGAAGTTCCAACCCATGCGGCGCTTGTAGGCCTGCAGCTTCTCGAGCGTTGCCCGCGAGATGCACAGGAACGTCACGTCGCGAGCCCGCAGATGCGCCACAGCGCCGCTGTAGGTGTCCGCCCCAGATGAGCAGACCGGGCAGCCCGCTGTGTAGTCCGGGCCGAACATGAAGTTGTAGACAAGTAGCTGCGAGCGTCCGTCGAAGAGCTCCGCCAACGTCCTCGGACCGTCCTCGGTCTCGAAGCTGTACTCCTTCTCCACCCGCAGCCATGGCAGCTCGCGGCGTTCGCGGGCGAGGTCGTCGTTGAGCCGCGTCAGCTCCTTCTCTCGCTCGAGCAGTGCGTTGCGTGCAGCGAGCCACTCCTCGCGCGTTCCGACCTTGTGCTTCGTCATCTCGTCGCCTCCTTAAGGTAGTGCTTCGTGAGCCTCACTCAGTTCTACACGGCGACCACGCTCGACGGCTTCATCGCCGACGCCGACAACTCGCTGGACTGGCTGTTCACCCGCCAGCGCGAGGAGGACGGGCTGTTGAACTACGGCGAGTTCATCGCCGGCGTCGGTGCGATGGCGATGGGGTCGACGACGTACGAATGGATCATCGACCACGAGTTCGCGGACAAGGATCCAGCGGAGTGGAAGTGGCCGTACGACATCCCGTGCTGGGTCTTCACGCACCGGCAGCTGCCGGTCGTCCCCGACTCGGGGGTCGAGTTCACGAGCGCGGACATCGCAACGGTGCACAAGGAGATGGTCGCCGCCGCCGGCGACAGGAACGTCTGGATCGTCGGCGGGGGAGACCTGGCCGGTCAGTTCGCCGACGTGGGGCTGCTCGACGAGGTCATCGTGTCGATCGCGCCCGTCACGCTGGGTCAGGGCGCGCCTCTGCTGCCACGCCGGATCGAGTTGCGACTGGACGAACTGGGGCGGAACGGCGACTTCGCCTCCGCCAAGTTCTCGGTTGTGCGCCCACCAGCCTGAGATGCCCGTCACCGGCCGGTTCCTGCGCCCGTCTCGGCGAAGCGCGCAAGTGCGTTTACGAGTGACCGCAGCTGACGGCCGCGCTGCGTGAGGCGGTATTCGACGTGGGGCGGGCGAGCGTCGATCACCTCTCGCCGGAGCACACCGGCCTGCTCGAGGTCGGCGAGCCGCTGCGCGAGCGTCGCCGGCGGAATTGTGCCGAGCGCCTGCAGGAACTCGTTGAAGCGGACGGCACCTTCGTGCGAGACGTAGAGGATCGAGAACGTCCACCGCCTCTCGAGGAGATCCGCCGCGCGGCGGATCTCCTCGGGGAGGGGCGAGCAGCTACGACAGCGCATGCGCCGAGCGCGACTCGAGCGACAGCTCGAGCACCTCGTCCAGGCTCATCACCGGATGGAAGCTCATCTCGTTGCGAACGTCCTCGGGGATGTCGTCGAGATCGGCCCGGTTGCGCTCCGGAATGATCACGTCGGTCAGGCCGGCTGCGTGGGCCGCGAGGGCCTTCTGCTTCAGGCCGCCGATCGGCAGCACGCGGCCCTGCAACGTGACCTCGCCGGTCATGCCGACCGTGTGCTTCACCGGCCGGCCCGTGAGCAGCGACGCGAGTGCGGTCGTCATCGTGATTCCGGCGCTCGGCCCGTCCTTTGGAATCGCTCCAGCGGGGACGTGCACGTGGAAGCTGGTGTTCTCGAAGACGTGTTCGTCGAGGCCGAGCTTCTCCGCGTGCGAGCGCACGTAGGAGAGCGCGATCTGCGCCGACTCCTTCATCACGTCGCCGAGCTGGCCGGTCAGGACGAGCCCGTCCTTGCCCGGCATCTTGGTGGCTTCGACGAACAGCACGTCGCCGCCGGTGCCGGTGACCGCCAGGCCGGTCGCGACCCCGGGCACCGCCGTTCGCTCGGCCGACTCCTGGTAGAAGCGCTGTTTGCCGAGCGCATCGCGGACCGTCGGCTCGCCGATTGAAATCGGCGGCTCCACAGTGCCGGAGGCCACGGTGGTCGCCGTCTTGCGCAACAGCTTGCCCAGCTCGCGCTCGAGCTGGCGAACCCCGGCCTCCCGCGTGTACTGGCTGACGATCAGCTCGAGCGTGATGTCGTCGATCGACACCTCTTCCTCGCGCAGGCCCGCCCGCTCACGCTGCCGCGGCCAGAGATAGCCGCGTGCGATCGCGACCTTCTCGTCGACTGTGTAACCGTCGAAACGGATCACTTCCATGCGGTCGAGCAGCGGGCCGGGGATCGTCTCGGCCACGTTGGCGGTGGCGATGAAGACGACCTCCGAGAGATCGAGTTCGACGTCGAGGTAATGGTCGCGGAACGAGTGGTTCTGGGCCGGGTCCAGCACCTCGAGCAGCGCGGCAGAGGGATCCCCGCGCCAATCGGCGCCGACCTTGTCGACCTCGTCCAGCAGGATCACCGGGTTCATCGTTCCGGCGTCGCGCAGTGCTCGCACGAGCCGTCCCGGCAGTGCGCCGATGTAGGTGCGGCGGTGGCCGCGGATCTCGGCTTCGTCGCGCACACCGCCGAGCGACATGCGCACGAACTCGCGATTGAGCGCGCGGGCGATCGACTCGCCGACCGACGTCTTGCCGGTCCCTGGCGGCCCGATCAGCGTCAGGATCGCGCCGGAGCGCTTGTCCTCGGCAATGCCGCGTTCCTGTCGCAGCTTGCGCACGGCCAGGTACTCGACGATCCGCTCTTTGACGTCGTCGAGGCCGGCATGGTCGTTGTCCAGGACCTCGCGGGCGTTGACGGGGTCGAGCCGCTCCTCGGAGCGCTTCCCCCACGGCACGGCGAGCAGCCAGTCCAGGTAGGTGCGAATCATCGAGGACTCGCCGCTCTGGTCGCCCATCCGCTCCAGCCGACCGACCTCCCGCTCGGCTTGTTCCCGGACCTCGTCGGGCAGATCGGCCTCGGCGATCTTTCCGCGGTAGTCCTCCGAAACCGAGGCGTCGTCCTCGCCCAGCTCCTTACGGATCGACTCCATCTGGCGGCGCAGAATGTACTCGCGCTGCTGACGTTGAGCGCCCTCCTCGACGTCCTCGCGGATCCGATGACGGATCTGCAGCTCGGCCAGCCGCTCCCGCTGCAGCCGCAAGGCGAGCTCGAGCCGCTCGACCACGTCGACCGCTTCGAGCAGCTCGATCCGCTGCTCGAAGGTGATCTCAGGGGCGTAGGCGGCGGTGTCCGCGAGCGTGCCGACCTCGCGAATCGAGCGCACGAAAGAGGAGATGCGTCCGTCGTCACCGCGGAGCTCCAAAATTTCCTCGACGACTGCGCGGTACTCGCGCTCGAGCTCGCGGGTCCTCACGCCCGGCGGCTCCTCGTCCGGACGCTCCTGCACCTCGACCCGGAGCCGGCCCTGGGCGTCGGTATGGGCGGCGCCGGCCACTCCGCGGTGCAAACCGACGAGACTGACGGCTCCGACGCCGCCGGGCAGGCGCAAGCGGTCGCCGACCTCTGCGACCGTGCCGACCTTCGAGTACTCCCCATCGTGCCGTGGCACGAGCAGCACGCGGTCCTCGTCCCCCACGTCGGCGGCGATCGTGACGTTCATGTTCGGGAAGACGACGTTGTCGTCAAGTGGGACAAGCAGCAAAGTGCTCAAAGCTTCATCACCCTTCTGTCGTAGCTACATCTCAAATAGTAGCTTCAACCAATGAAGTGAGCGAGGGGTTCGGAGGTCGCGTCGTGGCCGGGCTCAATCGCGGGTTGATATATTCCCATACAGGAATATAATTCCTCCAATGGCACGAGCAGCGACGACAGCGGATGCGTTCAACGCGGTGGCCGAGCCTCGGCGACGGCAGATCCTGGACGTCCTCATCGGCGGGGAGCGCCCCGTGAACGACCTGGTGCGCCTGGTCGGGCTGGCCCAGCCACAGGTGTCCAAGCACCTCCGCGTGCTCCGAGAAGTGGGGGCGGTCGACGTCCGTCAGGAAGGACGGCAGCGGCTGTACCGGCTGAACGGCCACGCGCTCAAGCCCATCCACGATTGGGTGGAGAGCTACGAGCGCTCGTGGTCAGAGCGGTTCGACGGGCTCGATGTCGTGTTGGAGGAACTCAAACTGAAGGAGGACGAGCATGGCAGCGACGAGTAGCGGCACTGCGACGGTGACGCTCCCCACCGACGAGCAGATCCTGATCACGCGGGAGTTCGACGCGCCCAAGCACCTGGTGTTCAAGGCGTTCACCACCCCCGAGCTGGTCAAGCGCTGGTGGCACGCAAAACGCGGCGAGATGACGATCGCCGAGATCGACCTCCAGGTGGGCGGCAAGTGGCGCTATGTCATGGTCGCCGACGACGGAATCGAGGTCGGTTTTCATGGCGAGTATCGGGAGATCGTCCCGAACGAACGGATCGTCTCGACCGAGGTCTTCGAGGGCCTTCCCGAAGGGGTATCCGAGGAGGAAGGCGCGACCGTAAACACCGCGACGTTCATCGAAGCGGACGGGCGCACGACGGTCACGATCCTCGTGCAGGCAGCGAACAAGGTGTCGCGCGACGCGATCATCGAATCCGGGATGGAGGGCGGCTTGCAGGACGCCATGGACCTCCTGGAGCAGGTCGCGGTCTCGCTCCGCTGAGCAGGAATCCCCACGCCGGACCATCGGGGCATCGCTCTCGGTGGTCCGGCATTACGGGGCGTTGGGTTCTACGACGCCGTCACGTCAGGAGGCGAGGCAGGCAGGCGCAACGCGCGCGTTTGCGCGCGAGCCTCGCGCCACCAGATGATCTCGTACGCATGCAGCGCGACCCAGACGGCGGCCACAAGCGTGAGCGACACGAGGGCCGGCACCGCGGTTGCCACCGGTGTGAGCGCTGCGCAGACGACGGCGGCGACGAAGCGGCCGCGACCGAGCGTGCGCGTCACACGTAGGCGGAGCCCCACGTACGCGAACAGGTAGAGCGCGGGACCGCCGCAGAGGCCCGTCTCGCAGCCCGAGCAGAGCAAGGTCGCCGCCCCCGAGGGACTCGACGAGCTCAGCCCGCGCGAGCTTGAAGTTCTGAGTCTTGTCGCGCGAGGAAGCAACAATCGCGAAATCGCCGAAGCGCTCTATCTGAGTCCTCTGACGGTCAAGACGCACGTTTCTCGGATCCTCACGAAGCTCCGCGCGCGAGACCGCGTTCAGCTTGTGGTAATCGCCTACCAGGCCGGCCTCGTCTCGCCCTGAACACCGCAGACGGCCAGAGCCAGGTGCTCACGGTGGCGGGCGATGAAGAGGTGACGATCGAAAGCAGGCCGTCGATCCACCGGTCATGCTGCGCGTTGCGAGTTGAGCGAACGAGGAGTCGCGGGTATGAAGATCACCGAGCTCTGGGAGCGATTCGAAAGGAGAGGCTGAGTGAGCTCGGAGCGGTTTGATCTGAGTGGGCGCACGGCCTTGATTACCGGGGCGGCGCGTGGTCTCGGGCGGGCGATCGCTCTGGCGTTCGCAGAAGCGGGTGCGGATGTCGCGCTGGGTCTTCGGGACGTGTCGCGGGATGACGGCCTTGCGGAAGAGATCCGCTCACTCGGCCGTCGGGCGTTACCGCTGCAGATGGATGTGGGCCAGCTCGACCAGGTCAAGGAGGCTGTTGCGGCGACAGTCGAGGAGTTCGGGGCGCTTGACCTGCTCGTCAACAACGCAGGCGGCGGTGCGGGCCACGTGCCTGCCGAAGAGGTGTCACTCGACGCTTTTCAGCGGACGCTCGACATCAACCTCAGAGGCACGTTCTTCGCCTGCCAGGCGGCGTTCACCTCGATGCGCGAGCAGGGGTTCGGCCGCATCGTCAACGTCTCTTCTCAGGCCGCTCTGGTGGCGCTGCCCGGCGAGGCGGTCTACTGCGCGGCCAAAGCAGCCGTGTCACATCTGACCCGCTGTCTGGCTGTCGAGTGGGGCCAATACGGGATCACCGCCAACGCGGTCGCGCCTACATTCATCCGCACCCCGGGAACGGAACGCGGCCTGTCCGATCCGATTTTTCGGGCGGACGTCGAGGAGCGGATCGCGGCCCTGCACCGGATAGGTGAGCCGGATGAAGTCGCCGGCGCCGTCGTCTTTCTCTGCTCGCCGGCCGCGTCTCTGATCACGGGCGAGACACTCGTGATCGACGGTGGCTGGACGGTTCGCTAGCTCGAGCTCGGGTCGTGTTCGTTCATGCGAACAGGCGGCGGAGGAGCCCCGTCCTCTTCTCGGGCGGGGCATACGCGAACAGCCGCTCGTCCTCATCAACAAGCCTGGTGGCCTGAGCGCGTCCAATCGCCTCGAGTGGATCCATCTAGCGCCGGCGCAGCGCGGGGTCGGCGACGGCGGGCGGTGTCCAGCCGCTGTCGGCCAAGGTGAAGGTCGTGCCCGGCGGGACGATCTCGTCGATCCGGTCGAGCATGGCCGCGTCCAGCCGAACGTC
>JALYLY010000120.1 GCA_030773975.1 Actinomycetota bacterium
GCGATGACGTTGCGGTCGTAGAGGTACGACTCGCGCAGGCCCGGGTGCCAGCCGCCGTTGGACATCAGTAGGCCGCCGCGTTGTCGATCTTGAAGTTGTAGAGCTGGCGCGCCGAACCGTAACGCCGGAACTCCCGCGCCTCGATGCCGTCGACTCCGGCCCGCGCGAGCAGGTCGGACAGCTCGGTGACGTGCTCGTCGCGCAGTTCCTTCTCGACGCAGTCCGCGCCAAGCCCGGCCACCTCGCCGCGAACGTAGAGCCGCGCCTCGTAGATCGAGTCGCCCAGCGCCTCGCCCGCATCGCCGCAGACGACGAGACGGCCGGTCTGGGCCATGAAAGCGCTCAGGTGGCCGACCGAGCCCCGCACGACTATGTCGATGCCCTTCATCGAGATGCCGCAGCGGGCCGAGGCATCACCGTGGACGGCCAAGAGCCCGCCGTGGCCGCTCGCGCCGGCCGACTGGCTTGCGCTCCCGTCGACGATCACGGCGCCGGACATCAGGTTCTCGGCCAACCCGGGGCCCGCGTTCCCATGCACGTGCACGGTCGCGAGCTTATTCATGCCGGCGCAGTAGTAGCCGACATGGCCCTCAATCTCGACGTCGATCTCGGAGTCGAGCCCGCAGGCGACCGCGTGAGCCCCGTTCGGGTTGAGGATGCGCCAGTTGCGCGAACCATCCGCGCGCTCGTGCAGTCGCCGGTTGAGCTCACGCAGAGATGTCGACGCGAGGTCGACAATCTCCACTCCAGTCAGCTCCGTCGTTTCCACCAGATCAGACGAGCGCCTTCTCCCACGCGTACACGACGGCCGGCTCGGGCTCCCAGAGCCGGGCGTCGGACGCGCTGGGAAGAACGGCGATCGCCCGGTACTCCGAGGCCATCGCGACCCAGTCGTCGGTCTCGGCGAGCACCGCAGGCTTGCACGCGATCGGGTCGCGCAACACCGCGAAGCCGTCGGCGGTCCCGACCAGGAAGGTGTAGAAGCCGTCCAGGTCGGCGAGCGCCCCTTCGAGCGCCTCCTGGAGCGACGCGCCCTCGCGCATCCGCCACGCCAGGTAACCCGCTGCCACCTCGGTGTCGTTTTCGGTCTGAAACTCGATCCCCTCGCGGCGCAGGAGCTCCCGCAACCGGTTGTGATTGGAGAGCGAGCCGTTGTGGACCAGGCAGAGGTCGAGCCCGGTCGAGAAGGGATGCGACCCTTCGGTCGTGACCCGGCTCTCGGTCGCCATCCTCGTGTGGCCGAGACCGTGGCTCCCCTCGATGTCCCCGAGCCGGAACTGTTCGACGAACGCCTGCGGGCGGCCGACCTCCTTGTAGATCTCGATCACCCGGCCCGCGCTCATGACCCGCAGGTCGGGGCGGTGGCGCCGGATCCAGTCCTCGACCTCGGCTGCCTCATCCTCCACCACGAAGACGGCGTGATTCGAGCGGACTCCGACCTCGTGCGCACCGCCGAACGTCGCGGCGAGCTCGCCGCAGAGGGCCTCCCAGGACATCGCGGGGTCGAACGAGTAGAGCGTGAGCTTGCTCGAGCCGCTCGGCGCGGGATCGCGGTAGACGGCGACGCCTGCGCTGTCGGGCCCGCGGTCGCTCATCTGCTCGAGCATCGCCGCGAGGTACTCCCCGAGCCGAGGCTCGAGCTCCGGGGACTTGCAGAAGAGTCCGACGATTCCACACATATGGTGACTTCCTACACTCGGTCCATGGAACTTTAGGGCCTTCGGCCCGGCTCAGGCACCCACTGTTCCTCATTCCTGTATGGAGCTTTCCTCCATACGGCTCAGAAGCGCGTCAGGTACTCCTTGATCTCCCAGGGGGTGACCTGCTCGTGGTAGCGGTTCCACTCCTCCTGCTTCACCCGGATGAAGTAGTCCACGTAGTCCTCGTTCCTCGCCTCGCCGAGCGCCTCGCGGATCACCTCGTCACGCTCGAGCTCCATCGTCGCCTGCAGGAGGTTGCTGGGCAGCGTGTCGAGACCTCGCGCGCGCAGCTCGTCGTGCGGGATCGCGTAGAGGTTGTCCGAGTTCGGCTCGCCGGGGTCGATCCTGTTCTCGATTCCGTCGATGCCCGCCGCAAGGATCACGGTGGCCGCCAGGTACGGGTTGGTGGATCCGTCCACGGTGCGGTCCTCGACGCGGCCGGGAGCCGGAATCCGAAGCATCTGCGTGCGGTTGTTGTAGCCGTAGCTGATCCAGACCGGCGACCACGTGGCGCCGCTCGAGGTCGAGCCGAGCTTGAGCCGTTTGTACGAGTTGACCGTCGGCGCAGTCACCGCGCTATAGGCCTTCGCGTGCTTCTTCAACCCGCCGATGAAGTGGTACGCGGTCTCGGAGAGGCCGAGGCCGCGGGCGTCGTCTTCGTCCAGGAACAGGTTCGTGTCCCCGTCCCAGAGCGACATGTGGAAGTGGCAGCCGTTACCGGTGAGGTCGGTGAACGGCTTCGGCATGAACGTCGCGAGCATGCCCTGCTGCTGAGCAAGCGTATGGACCATGTAGCGGAAGAAAATCGCCCGGTCGCAGCTGGTCAGTGCATCGCTGTAGGTGAAGTTCTGCTCGAACTGCCCGTTCGCGTCCTCGTGGTCGTTGGCGTAGTTGCCCCACCCCATGCCGTTGACGTAGTTCGAGATTCGACGGAGGAACTCGTAGTTGCGCGTCAGACCCCTGAGGTCGTAGCAAGGCTTCTCGAGGTCGTCGAGCGCGTCGGCGATCTGGATGCCGCCGTTCCCGTCGCGCTTGAGCAGGAAGTACTCGAGCTCCAGCCCCATGTTGAACTCGTAGCCCTTGGTCCGCGCCTTCTCGAGCTGGCGACGCAGGATCGTCCTCGGGTCGTACGGCCACTCCTCGCCGTCGACAGTGACATTGCAAGCGAAACGCGCGAGCGACGGCTCCCAGGGCACGGGCGTGAAGCTGTTCAGGTCGGGAATCGCGGCGATGTCCGGGTCGCTCGGCAGCTGGCCGATCTCCCCGGCCGCGAAGCCGGCGAAGCCCGCTCCGTCTGAGACGAGATCGTCGAGATACTCGGCGGGCACGAGCTTCGCGCTCGGACGCCCGTACATGTCGACGAACTGTGCGAAGTAGAACTCGACCCCGAGGTCTTTCGACCTCGAACGAATGTCCTCGACTGTGGGCTCGGTGATCGTTGCCATTGCTCTCCCTTCGGTTCCCCCAGGCCGCTTATACGCCGTCCGCACCGGCAAGGAAAGGGAGAGTTCCTACATTCGTTCGGGCGCGGAGATGTTCTTCTCCGAGTCCAGAACCCGCTCCAGCGCTGCGAGTTTGACCCCGATCTCCACCATCAACCAGTCCTCCCGTCGAAGATCGAGGCCCGTGAGCTCCATGATGCGGCGCAGCCGCTGCCGGAGGGTATTCGGGTGGATGTAGAGGGCGCCTGCGGTCGCGCTGATCGTGCCGCGCCGGGCGAGGAACTCCTCGAGCGTCGGCAACAGCGAGGTGCGGTGGGCGTCGTCGTAGTCTGCGAGCTTGGCGATGGCCTCGCGGTGCTTGTCGCGCTCGGCCGCGTCCCGCGACATACGCAGCAGATACTTATAGACACCGAGATCGTCATAGGTGAGCACGCGTGGATGTGTGCGGAGCACGCCGGTGCCGATCAGCGCGTGGGCAGCCTCCTCGAAGCCGGCCGCGAAGCTGTGTGCTCCTTCGCACGGATTCGAGATTCCGATCGCAACCTCCGGCGCGACCTCCGCATGGACTCGGCGTACCGCTTCGACGAGGCTCCCCAACCCAGCGGCCGGGATGCGGAGCAGCGCGCGCGACGAGTTGTCCTGCCGGTCGAACACGGACCGCGGTGCGATCCTGGCGAGCGCCCGCTCCAGCCCGTCGTTGGCGGGCACCGCGGCAAGCACGACGTGCGGTTCGTCGAGATCGACGGCCAGACGCTCTGCCCGGACTGCGACGTCGCCCGGCACCGTGCCGCCCGCGAGCTGCTGGAAGAAGTCCTTGATCAGATTCTTCTCCGCGAGGCGCTCGATCACCTCGATCTTCTTCACGGCGACCGCAACCTGGTTCGCCACGGTGCGGGCGAGATCGAGCTTCGTCGTGCCGTGGGCGACGAGAGCGCCAAGGAGCTCTCCGCCCGCGACGAGCGAGACCGACACGCGCGCGCGACGTCCGCGACGCCCGAGCTCCCCACCGAGCTCGCTCAGGCCGAGCTCTTGAGGCGCGTCAGCGCCTTGTGGCGCCGACCAGCGCAAGAACAGCCGCTCGCCGTCCTGCTCCGCGAGATAGAGGTGCGCGGCCGAAGCGCCGAGCAGTTCGAGCGCGCGTCGAACGGCAAGCGGACCAAGCTCGTCCAGCGTTTCGGCCGCGGCGACCTCCTCGCCGAGCTCGGTCAGATGCTCGAGCTCGAGCACGCGCTCGCCCATCTGCTCGTAGAGCCGGGCGTTCTCGATCGCGCCGGCAACGAGTGCCGCGCTCGAAGCGAGGAAGTCCGCTTCGGCCTCGGTGAATTCACGGGGAGCCTCGGTGTGGAGGCTGATGACGCCGATCGGGTTCTCAGCACGGCCGAGCAGGGGCACCGACACGAAAGACTGGAACCGCTCCTCCTCCAGTTCCGGCACGTGGTGGAAGCGCGGGTCGTCGAGTGCGTTCTCGCGGATGAACGCCGACTCGCGACGTTCGAGCGCCCACCACGCGAGGCCCTGTCCTCGCGTGAGGCTGATCCGGCCGGCTAGGTCCTTGTACGGCTCTGACGCGGCGTAGAGATCGAGACGGTCACCGTCGGCGTCGAGGAGGTAGACGAAGCAGGCATGGACGGCGCTTGCATCCGAGAGCAGGCGCACTACCGACGCGAGCACCTCCTCGAGGTCGAGCGAGGACGCCACCGTCGAGATGATCTTGGCAAGGAATCGCTCCTCGCCCCCCTGCACGTCGTTCGCCGCGGCTATGTGCGCAATCGTACTCGGGGAAATGTGAAAAACCTACACCTAGGGGTGGAAGGTCAGGCCCGCCAGGGCGAGCGCGATGAGTTTCGCGTCGGCGCGCGGTCTAACAATCGAGAACCGACCGAAAGATGGGAGTAGCCATGGGAAGGATCGTCGTAACGGAGTTCGTATCGCTGGACGGCGTCATGGAGGACCCCGGCGGCGCCGAGAACTTCAAGCACGGAGGTTGGAGCTTTGAGATCGCCCGCGGAGAGGAGGGCGACAAGTTCAAGCTCGACGAAGTGTTCTCGTCCGAGGCCCTGCTGCTGGGGCGGGTGACCTACGAAGGCTTTGCCGAGGCTTGGCCATCGCGGGAAGGCGAGTTCGCCGACAAGTTCAACAGCATGCCCAAGTACGTCGTCTCCTCGACCCTGGACGAGCCGGAGTGGAACAACTCGACGGTGCTGAAGGGCGACGTCGCGGAGGAGGTCGGGAAGCTGAGGCAGGAACAGGATGGCGACATCGTCGTCCACGGCAGCGCCCGGCTCGTGCAAACGCTGGTCGAGCATGACCTCGTCGATCAGTTCCGGCTGATGGTGTACCCGGTTGTGCTGGGAAGCGGCAAGCGCCTCTTCGGCGAGACGAGCGGCAAGAAGCCTCTGGGGCTAGTCGACTCGAAGGTGGTCGGCGACGGTGTGGCCATTCTCATCTACGAGCCGGCGGGCGAGGAAGCAAAGGTGTCGGGCTCCGACTAGCTCCCTGCGCACCAGCGACCAGACAGACCAGTGCAAGCACGCTGGCCACACGCTGACCGCTGGGGGAGAATGAGCGCGTGCGGATCGCTCCGCGTCTATTTGCCTTGGGGTTTGCGCTTGTCGCAGTCGCCTTGATCACAGGCGGGCTGGTGCTCGACCGGATCGCTGCCGTGGAGCACGTCCCCGAAGCTGGCTCGATGTGGCTCTACCCCTTCCTCTTCTGCGCGGTGTCGGTACCGGCCGCTGTCGGCGCCTTGATCGCGACGCGGCGGCCGCGCAACCCGATCGGATGGATTCTCGTCCTGGGCGCGCTGTCACTTGCGCCTGTGCTTGCCGCGTCGCCCTACGCCTGGGTGGCGCTGAGGGCGCATCCAGGATCGCTTCCCGGCGGTTCGTGGGCGGCGCTGATCTCGTCGCTGTGGCCGGCTTTCTTCGCCTGGCCACTGGCGGTTGCCTTCGTGTTCCCTGACGGCCGACTGCCGTCTCCGCGCTGGCGCCCATCTGCGCTCTTCGCGGCCGGTTCGTTCGCACTCCTCTTGTTCGTGCTGGTGACGGCGAAGCGGCTCGAGCACCCGTTCTCCGACGTGCCAAATCCGTTTCCTGTTCGGCTTCCGGATGCCTTCGGCCCCCTGCGCTCATTCGCCTGGCTGGCGATGTTCGCGAGCCTGTTCGTGGGCACCGCGGCCGTGCGCAGCCGCTACAAGCGTTCCGCAGGGGTCAAGCGCCTACAGATGCTCTGGCTGGCCTACGCCGCGCTGCTGATTCCGTTGGGTGTCGTCTGCTTCCTTCTCTGGGGTCTCCTGTTCGGCGAGCCCGGCAACGCGGTGGTTGCGTTTCTGCTCGGAATGGAGGCGGCCGTAGCGCTCGCCGTCGGCGTCGCCGTGACGCGCTACCGGCTGTACGAGATCGATCGGCTGATCAACCGGACGCTCGTCTACGCGCTCGTAAGTGCGTCGCTCGGTCTCGTCTACGGCGTCGTCTCGGTAGTGGCAGGCGTGGTCGTGGGCCGAGGTTCGGCGTGGGCGACCGCCCTTGGCGCGGTCATCGTTGCGCTTGCCGTCAGGCCGCTGCGGACTCGGGCGCAGGCTGTCGTGGACTGGCGATTCGCGCGCCCGCGTTTCGAAGGTCTGCGACGCGTGCGCGCCTTCGTCGACGACGTCCGCGACGGGCGGCGAGAGCCTGAGGAGATCGGAGCCGTGCTCGCAGCGGCCCTCCGCGATCCGGGCGCGGAGCTGCTCTTTCGGCTCCCGGCGAGCGACACATACGCCGACAGCGCGGGCCGCGTCGTCGCGGAGCCGCCCGACGGGGAGGGTGGTGCATTGACGCCGGTCGAGCATCGAGGGCAGGAGATCGGACTGCTCCGGCACAGGCGCGACCTGCTCGACCGCCCCGATCTCCTCAACAGCATTCTCGAGGCAGCGAGCCTGGCAATCGAGATCGCCAGGCTCCGAGTGGAGGTGAGGCTGCAACTCGTAGAGGTGGACGAGTCGCGAGCCCGGATCGTTCAGGCCGGCTACGAGGAACGACGTCGCCTCGAGCGCGATCTTCACGACGGTGCGCAGCAGCGGCTCGTGACGCTCGGCATCGTGCTGCGACGGCTGCAGCGCTCGCTTCCGCGGGAGGCGAAGGTGCTCGGGCCGGCTCTCGACTCGGCGGTCGACGAGATCGGGCAGGCGATCGCGGATCTGCGAACCATTGCCTCCGGCATGCGACCGCCGCGGCTGGACAACGGGCTTGCCGCAGCCTTCGCCGATCTCGCACGCGAGGCCCCCATCCCGATCGACGTTGAGACGACCGGGGAGAGGCTTCCTCTTCACGTCGAGGCCGCGGCCTACTTCGTCGTATGCGAGGCGGTCACGAACGCCGTCAAGCATGGATCCCCGTCACGCGTCCGCGTGGAAGCCACTTCCGCGGACGGAGGGCTGCGGCTGCTGGTCTCCGATGACGGCGTCGGCGGGGCCAACCCGAGGGGAACCGGGCTCGTCGGGCTGACCGACCGGGTCGTGGCCCAGGGCGGGACGCTGCTCATCGAGAGCCCACTCGGAGCGGGCACCCGGATCGAGGCGGAGTTTCCGTGCGGGTCGTGATCGCTGAGGACACCGTCTTGCTGCGCGAAGGGCTTGCAGGGCTGCTCGAGGATGCCGGGCACGAGGTCGTCGCGCGTGTGGGCGATGCCGAAGCGCTGCTCGCCGTCGTGTCCGAGCACGAGCCGGATCTTGCTGTCGTCGACGTGCGTATGCCGCCCGACTACGAAGACGAGGGCATGCGTGCGGCGGCCGCGATCCGCCAATCGCACCCGGGCACCGGCGTGCTCGTACTCTCACAACACATCGAGACGCGTCATGCGCTCGAGCTCGTCTCGTCCGGAGGTGGCTTCGGCTACCTGCTCAAGGATCGTGTGCTCGACGTCGACGACTTCCTTGACGCAGCACGGCGCGTGAATGAAGGAGGTTCCGCCCTCGATCCGGAGGTCGTCGCCACGCTTCTCTCACCGACGCGGCAGGATGACACGCTCGGCGAACTGACACCACGCGAGCAGGAGGTGCTCGCGCTGATGGCCGAGGGACGAACGAACGCGGCGATCGCGAAGCGGCTGTGGCTGACTGAAAGGACTGTCGAGACGCACGTCCGGTCCATCCTCGGCAAGCTCGGTCTCCCGATCAGTGGTGACGACCACCGACGCGTGCTCGCAGTCTTGACCTACCTGCGTGCTTTCACCGTCTGACATCTCGGCGCTGGCACTGAAACACGTTCAGTGGTTGCGACGACGACGCGCCGGCGGAAGCGCCTTACCGTCCTGAGGCAAGGGCGAGATCGCCCATCCACAAGGAGGTCGAGACGTGTCCGCGATTGCAGTCGAGAGGCCCACCCTGAACCCCGCCAGAGCGCCTGAGCGACGGCAACGTTTTCTGCCGATCGCCGGAATTCTCTTTGGCATCCTGCTAGCGCTCGCGCTCTGGCTGACCTCGAAAGAGCCAAGCGACACGGCGACGGCCAAGCAAGTGTTCGCGTACTGGAGCGACCACGGTGGCGGGAAGATGTGGCTCTCGATCCTCGGCCTCGAGCTAGCTGCGGTCCTGCTCGTAACGTTCGGAGCGGCATTGCGCGCGGCGATTCGCTCCGGTGAGCGAGCGACGGCGACCTATTCGTCACTCGTGTTCGGCGGCGCGATCCTGGCCGCGATGGGCTTTGCGACCACCTCGATCCTGCCGGCGGCCGCCGGCCGCGCCGCCGCCGACAAGGCCGCTGAACCAGGCGCTCAGACGGCGGTCTACGCAATCGAGCAACTGCGTTCCTGGGATTGGTTGATGTGGACGCCGGGCCTCACGGTGATGATGGTCGCCGCCGGCCTCGGCGGACTGCGGACACGCGCGCTACCGAAGCCACTGTCGTGGGCCGCAGTCGTGCTCGGCGTCGCATTCTTCACGCCGCTTGGCTTCTTTGCGTTCTTCATCCTCCCGCCCTGGATGATCGCCACCGGAGTCGTGCTCTATCGCCGGCAGCGAGTCGCAGAGGTGGGCGGTTCCGCTTAAGGGATCCCGCCCACAAACCGAGCAGAGCCCGCGCGCCCCATCGGGCGCACGGGCTCCACCCTATCGCCTAGTGGATCCCGCCGATCTCGACGTTCGTGAAGATGTCGGTCTGCCCGAGCGGTGAGCCGGGAGTGTTGCGACCGTCCGTCCACACCGGGTAGACGACCTGCGTCGATGCGGCGATGGCGTTGTAGTCGCCGATGAAGCAGCCGCACTTGAAGAACGACTCGTCCGGGTTCCAAGGGACGCTCGAGATGTTCCAGTTTCTCCAGCTACCCCCGTCGTTCGACGAGAAGGCCTGGAACGTCTCCATCATGACATTGCGGGGGTCGTTACGGTTGTCGAACCAGATCGCGTGCAGGTCCCCGGCCTCGTCGACCGAGAGCCACGGGAAGTACTGGTCGTTTGGCGCCGCCGCGCCGCCTGCGGTCGTGCTGATCGTCTTCGCGTCCGACCAGGTCGCGCCAAGGTCGCCCGACTGCTGGAACGAGATGTCCGCGCCGGACGTCTGACGGTTCACGTTGTTCTGGTAGGCGAAGTTCAGCGATCCCGTCACCGGGTTGAAGACAAGCGAAGGCGAGATCGGCGCCCTGAACTTCTTGGGGTTCAGCTTGTCCTGCGGGTTGGGGTTGTCGGCGAACTGGCCCGGCTTGTCGATCTGGACCGGCTGCGCATACGTGGCTCCGCCGTTCGTCGACCGCGTGAAGAAGAAGCCGCGGTCGAAGCCGGTATTGCAGTCCTCGAGCGTGTACGCGATGTCGAGGGCGCCTGCGCTGTCGACGACCGGCAGCGCCCACTGGTTCGCGCCCGCCCCTCGGCCGTTACCGGCCGGATCGTTCGCGACAACGGCAACGTTCGTCCACGTCGCGGCCGACGGGTCCCCGGGGAGGTCGTCCGTATACGCGGCCTGCACCGGGCAGTAATCGCTTCGCCCGCTCGGCAGCGTCATGTGGAACTTGATGTAGGTCATGTAGAGCCGCCCGTAGTACGGGCTCGACGGGTTGTTGTCGACCGCGAGCAGCTCCTTGTCGTAGAAGACCGTCTCGTCCCAACCGTCGCCGAGGCGGTTGGTGTTGACGAGCGACGCCTTCGTCGAGTCCGTCCACGTCGCCCCGTCGTCCGTCGAGCGCCAGACCTGCAGCTCTGACTCGCCGGCGCCGAAGAAGCACAGCGTCGCGAGGTAAAACGCTTGGTAGCGCACGCTGTAGACGACGGAGGGATCGCCGCCGAAACAGCGCGTGCCGATCGACGTCTTCGGGTCCTTGAACGTGCTCGCCCACGTCTGCCCGCCGTTACTCGTGTTCCCGATCCAGTCACCGTCGCCGACGTAGTCGTTCGATGCCGCAACCGCGATCATCGGGTTCGACGGCTTGTATGCCACCGAGGTCTCGTTCTGCGGCAGCGGCGGATCGCCGTCTGCGTTCATCTGGACGTTCTGGAGCGTCGCGGTCGCGGCCGAGACAAAGCCGCTCACGCGCACTTCGCTCGCCGCGAGCCGCGCGCGCACGCCGTTCGAGATGCCGCCGTCGTAGTTCTGGATGTGCTTCACCCAGAGCGGCGGGTTCGCGCCTTGAGCGGTCGTGCCGGTTGTGAGCGCGGCGACGAGAATCGCGCACGCCAAGGCCCATCTAAAGCATCTGAGCATGGATCCTCTCCTCTCCCTGGAAGCTCCCCATCCTGCGGCCCAGACCTTATTGGGTTACGTGGGAGTTGGCAGGCCTTCCATCGCGTGCAGGGCGCGCGCTCCATCTCGCCCTCGTCCAGGGCGACATCCTCGAGCTTGCCTGCGAAGTAGTCGTCGTAGGCCGCCCCTGTCGAAGTGGCCGTGGCCGGAAAGGCTGAAGA
>JALYLY010000121.1 GCA_030773975.1 Actinomycetota bacterium
GGTTCCGCCCGTCGAGGATGAGCGGCCGCGCCATCGCGTCGTGCACGTCCTTCGACGCCAGGCCGCGCAGCTCGTCCCACTCGGTGACGATCACCGCGGCATCCGCGCCGCGCACAGCCTCCAAGACCGAGTCGCAGAGCACGGCGCCCTTCATCAGCTCACCCGGCCGTGCAACCGGATCCCAGGCACGCACCTCCGCGCCCTCAGCCAACAAGCGTGACGCGAGCACGAGCGACGGCGCCTCGCGCATGTCGTCGGTATCGGCCTTGAAGGCGAGGCCGAGCAGCGCGACCTTCTTGCCGCGCAGCTTGCCGAGGTGCTTCTGCAGCTTCTGCACGACGCGCCGCTTCTGCAGCTCGTTCACCTCGATCACGGCCGACAGCAGCTGGAAGTGGTAACCCGAGTTCGAGGCGAGTTGTTTGAGCGCGAGCGAGTCTTTCGGAAAACAGTTGTGCGTCACAAGACCGCCCGTCGTAACGAACGTGTGCGGACCCGGAACCTCGAGGGAATAGACGGCACCCGTGAACGGCCGGCGGATCTTGTCGACGACGCGGACCCAGACCGTCTCGTCATCCCGGTGGTAGCCGGTCGGCGCGATTCTCCTGGCCTGGCGAGCGATCGACGCGCTGATGACCGGACGATCCTGCTCGGGCACGAAGTCCAGGAGTTGCTCGACCTGTTGCGCGCCGGAAATGCGGATCCAGAACGTGTCGCACGTGGATTTGGCCGCGCGGCCGACCCGCACCGACGCGACGATGCCGAAACCCGCCAGAAGCCTGAGCACACCGTCGGCGAGTTCGCGGCTGACAGTCCCGTATTCGAGGACGACGCTGGGACCGCCGTTGACGAAGGACCACGAGCCGTCGCCACGCCAGATTCCGGCCAGTAGGGCCCGCTTATACGCGGCTGGAGCGGTCCAGATCGAATCGGGAAGACGTTGCTCATCGAGCGAAAGCTCCGTCTGATCCAGCTCGTTCAGTCTCAGTGCTCCTGAACGGAGAATGTCGTGCGACCGGGCGACCGCGCCGCGTCGATGGTCGATGTTGGCCTGAAGCCGCTTCGCGCCCAGAACTTCCAGCCTGAGCGGTGCCGGGCGAACGATGACGTCTTCGCGCTCGAGGCCCGCGGTTTCGAGGCCTTCGAGCAGGTTCCAAACGTGCGGCCTCGTCGTGGCCAACGTCGAGCCGGCGATGGGCAGCCAATCCTGCTCCGTGAGCTGCTCAGCGAGCTTGACTCCCTCTCGCGTAACCCACGGATGGTCCGGAGTGCACCGAATCCGCCGCCCCATCTTCGTCCGCAGCTCGATGATTTCGCCTTCGACTTCGCGCCGCGTCATCGCTGTAACGGCAGCGAACTCGGCCGACCCGCTTTCTGGATCCCAAGCAAGCGCCTCGAGCTCGTCGTGATCCTCGAGCTCCGCGTACAACCTCTCGAGCTGGACAAGCCGGACCTCTCCGTTGAGACACACGAGAGCTGTTTCGTCTCCTGTCAGACACGAGCCGCCGTAGCCAATGCCCGCGCGCAGGAAGTGTGGGCCGAGGCGATGGTCGAGGCCGACGCCTTTCGCGACCTCGACGACGTCCGCGCCGACCGCCTCGCACACATTCGCGATCTCGTTGATGAACGAGATGCGAGTCATGAGGAACGCATTCGCGGCGAGCTTGATCATTTCGGCCGATGCAACGTCGGTTCGGACCACCGGCGCCTCGATTCCCCCGTAGAGCGCTTCGACCGCCGCGCCGTCCTCATCGGCGAAAGCGCCGATGACGATCCTGTCCGGATTGAGGAAGTCGCGCACCGCGTGCCCCTCGGCCAGGAACTCCGGATTGGACACGTAGCCGACGTTCGTGAGGCCGCGGCCTTCCAAGGCAGCACGCACCTTTTCTCCCGTTCCGACCGGCACGGTGGACTTCATCACGAGGATCTGACGCCGCTCCACTCGCGGGAGGTCGTCCAAGGCCGACCACACGAACGAGAGATCAGCGTCGCCCGAGTACGTCGGCGGCGTCTGCACGCAGATGAAGAGTGCATCTGCCTCTGCGAGCTCGTCAGCGTCGAGCGTGTACCGGATGCGTTCGCGGTTCCGGTCGAGCACCTCCGGCAGATCCGCCTCGTGGAACGGCAGCCGACCTGCCCGCAAAGCCTCGATCCTGTCTGGCATCACGTCGCGCACGATCACCTCGTGCCCGAGCTCGGCGAAGCAGCCCCCGGTGACGAGGCCGACCCAGCCCGCGCCAAAAACGCCGATCGTTCGCGATTCCGCCATGATCCTGAAGCCTACTTGGGAAGCGGAGCGAGCCCTCGCGCGATCGCGAGCATCGTTTCGTTGGACAATTCGTCGAGGATCGAGTTGATGACCCAGTACGAAGCTCCGTCCTTCCGCAGCACCACCATGTGGAGATGCGCCCCGGAGTAGTAGAGGGCGTACTCACGACCCTTGATCTTGTGGACGAAGCTCGGGCCGGCGAGGGCCGGCGCATCGTTCCAGTTGGTCTCCTCGATGCCCCAGTATTCGTTCGACCCGATGCGGAAGGTCAACCGAACTGCGCGGTGGCCCTTGCTGATGTTGTAGACCCGAATCGGCGCATCGAACTCCAGCCGCGAGGAGCTTTCGACGAGGCGCGGGACCTGGAGCCTGAAGCGCACCCGCTTGCTCGCCTGCAGGAGCGGCGACCTGGTCAGCGCCGCGTTCGGCGTCACCCTCGCCGGCTGCCGCGTCGGCGTCTTGTCGACAGGCGCGGGGGCGATCGTGCCGTGGAAGTTCTGGCCGACCACCACCGTGGCCATTGCACCGTTGGCGAGGGTGGTGAACAGCGCCGGCAACGCCTTCACGTCCGCGTCGCCGAACAGGTTCGCGAGCTTCGCCGCGGCGGCCTTCGAGCGGGGTTGGGCCGTGTCGTAGTAGACCATGGTGCGGAAGTACTGGAAGTTCGGAGCGTTCTGAGTCTTCCCGGTAGGCGGGAGGATGATCTTGTAGCCGCGCTGCCCGAGCTCATACGCAGCGTTGGCCGCCGAACCGGCAACGCCGTTGCCGTTCAGAACCGTCGTCGAGATGTTGCGCGGACGCGGTGCCTGCGAGCGTCGCTTGATTCCGAACGTCACATCACGCGCCTTCGCCGGCGCGTTCACGTCCGGCTGGACGAAATCGCGTACAGCCGTGGCGATGCTCTGCGGTGCTGCAGAGAGCTCGTTGGCGCCGGTCAGGCCTTCGATCTTGGACTGGAACACATGGCCACCCGGCAATCCGTGCGCGAAGTAGAGGTAGTCCTTCAACGTCTGCGGATCGAGCGCACGGCCGCCGCCGCGACCGACCACCACGTTCTTCTCGACCGCGTTCATGATCTTGAAGACGGTGTTCAGGTCCAGCTGCGACGAGATCTGCTGCTTCATCGCCTTCAGGAAAAGCTGCTGCCGCGCATTACGGTAGAGGTCCGAGTCGAAATGGCGGAAGCGCACATAGGCCAGGGCGTTCGTGGCATTCACGCGCTGATACCCGGGCAACAGATTGATCTGAGAAACACCGGGACAGTTGCTCGCATCACAGAGATAGCGATGATCGATGTCGAGCCAGACGCCGCCGAGATTGTTCACGAGCTCCGTGAAGCCCTT
This sequence comes from Actinomycetota bacterium, assembly GCA_030773975.1. Lineage (GTDB taxonomy): Bacteria > Actinomycetota > Thermoleophilia > Gaiellales > Gaiellaceae > 3-1-20CM-4-69-9. Next base: position 3,610 of record JALYLY010000121.1, read on the forward strand.
GAAGTTGACCGTGATGAAGTAGTTGATCGGCAGGCCCGTGAGCGCGCGCACGGTCTCGACGCTTCCGAGCGCACCACAGAAGGAGAACGCAGCGTTGATCCGGTCTCGGGTATCTGGATGCCCGGGACACTTGATCGTCGCGATCAGGTCTCGAGGGAACGAGAGCATGGAGAGCGAGTTCGTTCCCGGGTCGGCCCGAACGAGAATCAGCGTGTCCGAGCGCCCGGTCAGCTCCGCTTGGCTGCCCCTCCTGCGGTCGGTGCCGATCACGAGCGCGACCGTCGGCTGGCCGGGGATCGCCAGGTCTAGCCGCTTGGCTGCGGCGCGATCCGCTTTCGTCTTCGGCGCGATCGCGTTGAGGAACTGATGGGTCTTCAGGTAGGCGGCGCCCGCCACGCCGCTCGCGACGATGAGAGAGGCAAGCATCACCCAGAGCACCACGGTTCGCACGACCTGCCACGCGCCCCGGCGCCGCGGCTCCGGCTGCCGGTAGCGCTTCATCGGCGTGTGGACACCCGGCGGGTAGACCGCGCGGCCGTTGCCGTTGACGGCCGCGCCTCGTCCCATGCCTCTCTTCAGGGTGGTCTTCATACGGCCTTAAAACAGGACGGCGCCCGTTCCGAGGGCGCCAGCCGGTCCCGAGGATAGCCGACCGCCCGGCTAGCCAACCCTCCCAACCGTCTCCTCGCCGGCCGGCACGCGACCCGGCGCTAGAGCGCCCCTGCGGGGGAACGGGTCTCATAGCCCAAGTTCGGCGTCAGCCACCGCTCCGTCTCCTCGACGGTCGTGCCTTTGCGAGCGGCGTAGTCCTCGACCTGGTCGCGGGCCAGACGTCCCACGGAGAAGTAACGGGCGCTGGGATTGGCCAGGTAGATGCCGCTCACCGCGGCGGCCGGAGTCATCGCGAACGATTCGGTCAACGCGAGCCCCGCGCTGTCGGCGCCGAGCAGCGCGAACAGCTTCAGCTTCTCGGTGTGGTCCGGGCAAGCGGGATAGCCGAACGCGGGACGGATGCCGCTGAAGCGCTCCGCCAGCACGTCCTCCTTCGGGAGGTCCTCCTCCGGCGCGTACCACTCGCGCCGCGCCTGCAGGTGGACGTATTCCGCAAACGCCTCCGCAAAGCGATCGGCGAGCGCCTTGACCATGATCGCCCGGTAATCGTCGTTCTCTGCTTCGTACCGTGACGCAAGCTCGTCCGCTCCGTGGATCGCGACTGCGAACGCGCCGACGTGGTCGCCGTCGGGTGAGACGTAGTCGGCGAGACAGCGATTCGGCCGCGAGTCGCCGTACGCCGACTGTTGGCGCAGGAGGTTGAAGCGAATGCCGTTGTCGAGGACGATGTCGTCGCTCTCCGAGTGTGCGGGCCAGTAGCCGTAGACACCTCGAGCCTGGAGCGAGCCGTCGCGCACGATCTCGTCAAGCAGCTCCTGCGCCTCCTCGTAGAGCTCCTTCGCTGCCGGCTCGTCGAGGAGCGCCGGAAACTTGCCCTTCATCTCCCAGGCGTGGAAGAAAAATTGCCAATCGATGTATTCGCGCAGCGTCGTCAGCTCGGGCTCGATTGCCTTCGTCCCAGTGAACGGCGGCGCCTTCAGGTCGTCGAACGGCACGCGCTCCCTGTTGGCGCGGGCCTCCGCGATCGGCAGCAGCGGCTTCCGCTCCTTCTCGGCGTACTGCTCGCGCAGGCGGTCCTGGAGCCCGCGATTCTCCTCGTCCAGCTCGAGCTTTCTCCCCGGGTCGAGCAGGCTCGAGACGACGCGGACGACCCGCGAGGCGTCGAGGACGTGCAGCGTCGGCTGGGCGTACTCAGGCGCGATCCTCACCGCCGTGTGCTGCTTCGAGGTCGTCGCGCCTCCGATCAGCAGCGGCAGGTCGAGCTCGCGCCGCTCCATCTCCTTCGCGACGTTGACCATCTCGTCGAGCGACGGCGTGATCAGGCCCGACAGACCGACAACGTCGCAGCCCTCCTCGATTGCGGTGTCGAGGATACGATCGGCCGGAACCATCACGCCGAGGTCGATCACCTCGTAGTTGTTGCAGCCGAGCACGACTCCGACGATGTTCTTGCCGATGTCGTGAACGTCGCCCTTGACGGTGGCGAGCACGACCTTTCCCTGCGCACGGGGCGCGTGCAGCCCGGCGGCCTTCTCGGCCTCCATGTACGGCTCGAGGTAAGCGACCGCGCGCTTCATCGCACGGGCGCTCTTCACAACCTGCGGCAGGAACATCTTCCCCGACCCGAACAGGTCGCCGACGATCTGCATCCCGTTCATGAGCGGGCCTTCGATCACCTCGAGCGGTCGTTCAAAGTTCTTGCGCGCCTCCTCCGTGTCCTCCTCGATGAAGTCGACGATGCCGTGGACGAGCGCATGCGACAGGCGTTCGTCCACCGGAGCCTCGCGCCAGGAGAGATCGCGCTCGCGCTTCGTAGCTTCGCCTTCGACGCGCGAGGCGTACTCGACGAGCCGCTCGGTCGCGTCCTCGCGGCGGTTGAAGATGACGTCTTCCACACGCTCCAGCAGTTCAGGCTCGATGTCCTGGTAGACCGCGAGCTGGCCGGCGTTGACGATGCCCATGTCCAGCCCTGCGCCGATCGCGTGGTAGAGGAAGGCGGCATGCATCGCCTCGCGCACGGCGTCGTTGCCGCGGAAGGAGAAGCTGAGGTTCGAGATACCGCCCGAGATCTTGACGCCCGGACAGCGCGCCTTGATCTGACGCGCTCCCTCGATGAAGGCCTTGGCGAACTCTGCGTGCTCCTCGATGCCGGTCGCTACCGCGAGGACGTTCGGGTCGAAGATGATGTCCTCCGGCTCCCACCCGTCTGCGGTGAGCAGCTTGTAGGCACGCTCGCAGATGTCCACCTTCCGCTCGAAGGTGTCGGCCTGACCCTGCTCGTCGAACGCCATGACGACGACGGCCGCGCCGTAGCGCTTGATGCTCCGCGCGTGCTCGAGGAACTCCTCCTCCCCCTCCTTGAGGCTGATCGAGTTGACAACCCCTTTCCCTTGCAGGCACTTCAGACCGGCCTCGAGCACGGACCAGCGCGAGCTGTCGACCATGATCGGGATGCGCGCAACGTCCGGCTCGGTGGCAAGGAGGTTGAGGAAGGTGGTCATTGCCTCCACCGAGTCGAGCAGGTCGGCGTCCATGTTGACGTCGAGGATGTTCGCGCCGCCGCGAACCTGTTCGAGCGCTACCTCGACCGCCTCCTGAAACTGCCCGCCTTCGATCAGCCGCCGGAAGCGCGCCGAGCCGGTGACGTTCGTGCGCTCCCCGACCATGACGAAAGTCGACTCGGGAAAGATGCGGAACGGCTCGAGCCCGCTGAGGCGCGTCAACCCCTCGCCTTCGGGAACACGTCTCGGGGTCTGTCCTTTGGTCGTCGCCGTGATGGCCTTGACGTGTTCCGGCGTGGTGCCACAGCAGCCACCGACGATGTTCACCAGCCCGTCCTGAGCGAACGCGCGCAGCGCCTGGCTCGTGTCCTGCGGCTGCTCGTCGTGCGTCCCCATCTCGTTCGGCAGCCCCGCATTCGGATGGCACGCAACCCAGGTCGGGGCAACACGCGCGAGGTCTTCGACGAACGGGCGCATCTGAGTGGCGCCCAGCGAACAGTTGACGCCGACGATGAACGGCTTGGCGTGCTCGACCGAAAGCCAGAACGCATCGACGGTCTGCCCGGAGAGATTGCGCCCGCTGCGGTCGATCGCCGTGAACGAGATCCAGAGGGGAAGGTCCGGCGCAACGTCGAGCGCCGCGGCGATTGCGGCCTTGGCATTGAGCGTGTCGAAGATCGTCTCGATCAGCAGGAAGTCGACGCCGCCTTCTGCGAGGCCCTGAATCTGGTCGACGTAGGTGTCGTACACCTGGTCGAAGGTGTGCGTACGGAACGCCGGGTCGTCGACGCGCGGCGACAGCGACAGCGTGACGTTCAGAGGGCCGACCGAACCTGCGACGAAGCCGCCGACCTCGTCAGCCGCCTGCCGCGCCAGCTCCGCCCCGGCCACGTTCATCTCGTAGGCGTGGTCCTCGAGCCCATAGTCCGCCTGGCCGATCGTCGTGGCCGTGAAGGTATTCGTCGTGGCGATGTCGGCGCCGGCGGCGAAGTAGTCGCGGTGGATGCCGAGGACTACCTCGGGCCGTGTCAGGTTGAGCAGGTCGGGGTCGCCCGCGACGTCGCGCGGATGGTCCTTGAACCGCTGGCCCCGGTAGGCGTCCTCGCCCTTGACCTCGCGCTGGATGAGCACGCCCCAGGAGCCGTCGAGCACCGCGATCCGCTCGCGGAGGATGGCTTCGAGTCGTGTGCGCGCGTCCGGCAATTCGGTTCCCTTCTTCTGCCTACAGAGAACCGAACCTTGCGGAAGGCCCGGGGCTCTTTAGGCGTTTGGTAACCCGGTCGCCAAGCTGCCTTTCAAAGCTTTCCGGGTGAAGGAAGCGTAGCAGGCGCCTAGTTGCGGCCGGACACGCTCAGCTGGTTCTCGGCGTGCCTGATGCGTTGCTCGAGCTGCCAGCGATCGGCGTTCGACTCGCCACGCTCGACGAGCTCCAGCTCGCGTTGGGCGGTCTCGAGCTGCTCCCTGGCACGCGCCTGGTCGACCTCACTTGCAAGGACGGCGTCGTCGACGAGAGCGATCGCACGGTCCTGCTCGACCTTGAAGAAACCTGCACCCGTCGCGTATTCGCGAATATCGTCGGTATCCCGGTTCAGGTACACCCGTGTCGAGCCGGCTTTTAGCGTCGCGATCAGCGGCGCGTGACGCGCCAGTACGCCGATCTCACCCGCCGCGCCGGGGACGATGATCATCTCCACCTCGCCTTCGAAAGCCGGGCCGTCCGGCGTCACGAGGGACAGGTCGAACTTGTGGGTTTCGTCCGCCACTAGGAAACGCCGGCGGGCTCGGCCTCTTCTTCGCGGGCGACGGCAGCCGCATCTTCGGACGTCTCTTCCTGCTCCACTTCGCGCTCTTCGCCCGAAAGGCTCCGACCCTTTTCGACGGCCGACTCGATCGTGCCGACCATGTAGAAGGCCTGCTCGGGAAGCTCGTCGTGCTTGCCCTCGAGGATCTCCTGGAAACCCTTGATCGTGTCCTCGAGCTTCACGTACTCGCCAGGCGTGCCCGTGAACTGCTCGGCGACGAAGTTCGGCTGCGAGAGGAAGCGCTGAATCTTACGCGCGCGAGTCACCACCAGCTTGTCCTCATCCGAGAGCTCGTCGATGCCGAGGATGGCGATGATGTCCTGAAGGTCCTTGTAGCGCTGAAGAATCTCCTGGACGCGTGTCGCCGTGGAGTAATGGTCGTCACCGATGATCCCTGGCTGCAACGCGCGCGAGAACGAGTCGAGCGGATCGACGGCCGGGTAGATGCCCTGCTCGACGAGCGTGCGCGTCAGCACGACGGACGAGTCGAGGTGCGCGAAGGTGTTCGCGGGCGCCGGGTCGGTGAGGTCGTCCGCGGGGACGTAGATGGCCTGCACGGACGTGACCGCGCCGGTCTGCGTTGAGGTGATGCGCTCCTGCAGCTGGCCCATCTCCGTGGCAAGAGTCGGCTGGTAGCCGACCGCGCTCGGCATGCGGCCGAGCAGCGCCGAGACCTCGGAGCCTGCCTGCGTGAAACGAAAGATGTTGTCGATGAAGAGCAGCACGTTCTGGCCCTGGTCGCGGAAGTACTCGGCCATCGTCAGTCCGGACAGGCCGACTCGCAAACGCGCGCCGGGCGGCTCGTTCATCTGGCCGTAGACGAGCGCAACCTTCTCGAGCACACCGGACTCCTCCATCTCGAGCAGGAGGTCGTTGCCCTCGCGGGTGCGTTCGCCGACGCCGGCGAAGACGGAGACGCCGCCGTGCTCGCGAGCGACGTTGTGGATCAGCTCCTGGATCAGCACCGTCTTGCCGAGACCGGCGCCGCCGAACAGTCCGACCTTGCCGCCCTGGATGAACGGTGCGAGCAGATCGACCACCTTGAGGCCCGTCTCGAAGACTTCGATCTTCGGGGAGAGCTCGGTGAACTTCGGCGGGTCGCGGTGAATCGACCAGCGCTCGGTGTCCGCCGGCGGAGCCGGCTTCTCGTCGACCGGCTCGCCGATGACGTTCCAGATGCGGCCGAGCGTGACGTCTCCGACCGGAACCGAGATCGGCCCGCCGGTGTCGGCCACGGCGAGGCCGCGTGCGAGCCCGTCGGTCGAATCCATCGCGACAGCGCGCACGCGATCGTCACCGAGATGCTGCTGCACCTCTGCGATGAGACTGCGCGCTTCCTGACCCTCCTGAGCGGGGACGTCGATGCTCAGTGCGCTGTAGATCTCCGGAAGCTCGCCCGAGAAGACGACGTCGATTACGACGCCCTTGATCTCGACGATCTTTCCCGTTGCTGCGTTCGTGCCGTTCGTTGCGTCAGGCATGAGCCTCCTCGAAGAGTCCGTCGGCGCAAGCTACAGCGAGCAGGCGCTCGCGCGCGAGAAAGCTTATCGAGAGGGAGGTGTCGCGGGCCTACTGAGGAATGGCCCCGCCCGTGCGTCCGCGATGAGGCGTTCGCAGCGAGTTGAGCAGGCGACGCTCGTAGTCCGGCGACTGTAGGTATGCCGAGGCGGACGAGGCGCGTCCCGAGGAGGAGGAACTGCTTGTTGACCCGGCCCCGCCGCGGCCGGCCAGAAGTCCCTGGGAGCTGCCGAGCCCGATCGCCACCAGGACCACCGCAGCAGCCGAGGCGCCCTGGATCCAGCGTGTGGCGACGTAGCGCCGGTTAGGCACGACGATTGGAAAATCCAGCTGCTCGAGGGGCGCCGCCCGCAACGACCCGCTGATCGATACCGCACCGGCCTGGAACGTGCGGCAGGCCGCGCAGCCGTCGAGGTGCAGCCGGAGGTCGGCTTCTTCCAGCTCCGACAGCGCGCCGTCTAGCAGCGCGGAAACCTGCGCCCGCGCGCGGTCACACCCACGAGGTGAAAACGAACCGATCATTGGCAGTTCTGACGAATCCTCAGGAAGATAGTTAGAGCATTCGGCGGATCGGCGTGCCGGCTTGAGCCGCAAGGGACGGCTCAGGCGTGCTGAGCGGCCGTCGAGGGCTCGTCCACCAGGTCCAGCGGCTTCACCACTTCCGCGAAATGACACGCGGTCGGATGCCCCTGGCCCCGGTCGATCAGGGCCGGCACCTCTTCGGCGCAGATCGGCTGTGCCTTCCAGCAGCGGGTGCGGAAAACGCACCCCGAGGGAGGATTCGCCGGGCTCGGCACGTCGCCTTCGAGGACGATCCGCTTGCGCTTGCCTCGCTGCGTGGGCTCCTCGATCGGCACCGCCGACAGCAGAGCCTGCGTGTACGGGTGAGCCGGCCGGTCGTAGATGTCGGCCTTGGTCCCGATCTCCATGATCTTGCCGAGGTACATGACGGCGACACGGTCAGAGATGTGGCGGACGAGTGACAGGTCGTGCGCAATGAAGAGGTAGGTCAGGCCGAAGTCTCGCTGCAGCGACTCGAGAAGGTTGACGACCTGGGCGCGGATGGAGACGTCGAGCGCGGAGACCGGCTCGTCGAGCAACACCATCTGCGGGTTCAGTGCGAGCGCACGGGCGAAGCCGATGCGCTGGCGCTGGCCGCCCGAGAACTCGTGCGGGAACCGGTTTGCGTGCTCGGGACTGAGACCGACGGTTCGCAGCAGCTCATCGACGCGCTCACGGCCGTTCACCCGGTACAGGCCGTGCACACGGAGCGGCTCGGCAACGATCTCGCGGACGGTCATGCGCGGGTTGAGCGACGCGTACGGATCCTGGAAGACGATCTGCAGCTCGCGCCGCACGTCGCGCATCCGCCTGCGGCTGTAGTTGGTGATGTCCTCGCCGTTGAAGATGATCCGCCCGGCGGTGGGCTCAAGCAGCTTGATGATCGTCCGGCCGAGCGTCGTCTTGCCACAACCGGACTCACCGACCAGCCCGAGCGTCTCACCCGTCCGCACCGTGAGGTCGACGCCGTCGACGGCGTGCACCTGACCGACGGTCCGCTTGAGCAGTCCTGCGCGAATGGGAAAGTGCTTGAAGAGCCCTTCGATGCGCAGGATCTCCGCGCCCTCGTCCGGACGACCGTGGACGTCTGTCTGTTCGGTCGCGACGCTCACGAGGTCGCTCCGGCCACGGGCTCGTCGACGAGCTTGCTGCTGTGTCCTTCGAGCTCCTCCGCGAAGTGGCAAGCGGAGAGGTGGCCATCCGGCCCGATCTTCCGCAGGGGCGGCTCCTCCGTCCGACACCGGGTCCGTCCCTGGGAGAGGAAGCAGCGCGGATGGAACGGACATCCCGGCGGGCGCGAGATCAGGCTCGGCGGCTGACCCGGAATCGGTCGCAGCCATTCCTCGTCGACCGTGAGGCGCGGCAGGCTGTCCATCAAGCCGACGGTGTACGGATGCCTCGGCGCGGCGAACAATGTCTGCACGTCCGTCAGCTCGACCACCTTGCCGGCGTACATGACGATTACGCGGTCGGCGAGCTCGGCGATCAGCCCGAGGTCGTGCGTGATCAGGATCGTGGCGGCGTGACTCTCTTCTTGCGCCTTCTTCAGTGCCTCGAGGATCTGGGCCTGGATCGTCACATCGAGCGCGGTCGTCGGCTCATCCGCGATCAGGAGCTTGGGCTCGTTGGCGATCGCCATCGCGATCATCGCGCGCTGGCGCATGCCGCCCGAGAACTCGTGCGGGTACTGGTCGTAGCGCCGGTCGGGGTTCGGGACGCCGACGAGCTTCAGGAGAGCGATTGTGCGCTCCTTGGCCGCCTTGTCGTTGACGTTCTCCTGATGGGCCTGGATCGCCTCGGCGATCTGCTCCCCGATCTTGAGCACGGGGTTCAGGGACGTCATCGGGTCCTGGAACACCATCGCGACGGCGCCTCCGCGCAGCCGGCGCAGATCCTTCTTCGACATCTTCAGGAGATCGCTGCCCTGGAAGGTCGCCTCCCCGCTGAGGATGCGTCCGGGTGGCTGTGGGATCAGACCGAGGATCGCGAGCTGACTGACGCTCTTGCCGGACCCCGACTCCCCCACGATGCCGAGCGTCTCCCCGGGGAAGACGTCGTAGGTGACGCCGTCGACGGCGTGGACGACCCCGTCTTCGGTCGCGAACTCGACGACGAGGTCGCGGATCGAGAGGATCGGCTCAGGCACGCGTTCGCCGCTGGGTCGGATCGAGGGCGTCGCGAAGCCCGTCACCGATGAAGTTGATGCAGAGGACGATCAGCACGATCGTCAGGCCGGGGAAGGTGACCAACCACCACATGCTCGAGGACACGTCCTGGCCGTCACTGATCAGCTTGCCGAGCGACGGGTTGGGCGGCTGGATACCGAACCCGAGGAAGGAAAGCGCGGCCTCGGTCAGGATCGCGATGCCGACGATCAGGGTCGCGTTGACGACGATCGGCCCGACTGCGTTCGGGAGCATGTGCCGGAACATGATGCGCAGATCCCCGGAACCTGCCGCCTTCGCCGCCTCGACGTACTCCTTCTCTCGCAACGAGAGGAAGCTGCCGCGCACGATGCGTGCGAGCCCGGTCCAGAAGAGTAAGGCGAGGATGAACGCGACCCGGGTCGGATTGCCGGTGCCGATGAAGGCCGCGGCGGTCAGCAGGACGGCGAGCCCCGGTAAGGTCAGGATCAGGTCGGTGAAGCGCATCAGGACGTTGTCCACCCAGCCGGTGTAGTAGCCGGCCACCGCGCCGATGATCGTCCCGACGATCGTCGACACGAGCGTGACGATCAGCGCCACCTTCGCCGACGTGCGGATCCCGTAGACGACGCGCGAGAAGTAGTCGCGCCCGAGGACGTCGGTACCGAAGTAATGGTGTGCCTTGAACGTCGGCGGCTGCCCGGAGTTCGCGAAGTCCTGGGCGGCAAACGGATAGGGCGTGATGAGGGGTGCGAACACGCCTGCGAGCAGGATGACGGCCAGCACGACGAGGCTCACCATCGCCAACCGGTGACGGAAGAACCGCCGGCGGGCGTACGCCCACTGGCTCCGGGACTTGAGCTCGAGGCCGTGCTCGTGCACGAGGTCGATCCCGTCCGGAAGATCCGCCACGACGGCTGCTCCCGGCGTGGCCGGGGAGATCGTCGCTCCATCCGGCCCGGCCCCCACCACCGGTGGGAACTTCACATCGCTGTCTGGCGTCGTCTCAGTCATAGCGGATTCGCGGGTCGATGTACCCGTATAACACGTCGGCAATCAAATTGAAGGCGACGACGGCCGTCGCCGTCACCATCAGCCAAGCCATGACGACGTACGCGTCCTGGTTGAAGAGAGCGTTGAGGAAGTACGGCCCCATCCCATCCAGCTGGAAGATCGACTCGGTGATGACCGCACCGCCGATCAGAGCGCCGAAGTTGAGTGCGGAGACCGTGACGACCGGGATCAATGCATTTCGAAGCGCGTGCTTGAGCGTCACCGTCCGCTCTGGAAGACCCTTCGCGCGCGCGGTGCGCACGTAGTCGGAATTGATCACCTCGAGCATCGACGCCCGCATGAAGCGTCCGTACTGCGCGATCGACAGGAGCATCAGCGTCATCGCCGGGATCGCGAGATGCTGCAGGCGATCGATCCAGAAATGGATCCCGCTGCCAGGTTCTGGCGAGCTGAGCCCGGAGGTGTAGAAGATCCGCACGTGCCACTTGATGAAGATGTTCGTGAACAGGATCTGGAGCATCAACGCCAGCCAGAAAACCGGCATCGCAAAGCCTAAGAAGCTGAAGGTCGTCGCCGCATAGTCGAAGATCGAGTACTGGCGAATTGCCGAGTACACGCCGATCGAAACACCCACTATCAGCGCAAGGATCTCGGCGAGGAGGACCAACTGCAGCGTGTGCGGGATGACGCGCTTGAGGTCGTTCCAGATCTTCGTGCCGGGCTGAAGGAGAGGCGAACCGAACTTGTTCGTCACCGCGTCCTTGAGCCAGTAGGCGTACTGGGTCGTGATCGGATCGTTCAGGTGCTTGCGTTCCTGGATGTTGTGAATCGTTTGCTGCGAGGCGAGTGGATTCTGCTTGAGTTGCGCCAGCGGGTCACCGATCGCGGTGACCGAGAAGAAGATGAGGACGCTCGCCGCGAAGAGAACAGGGATGCTGTAGAGAAGCCGCCGAACGATGTAGGTGACCATCTGCCGCCCTCGCTCTGTGAGCGCTTCGTCCCGCCCCGGGAA
>JALYLY010000122.1 GCA_030773975.1 Actinomycetota bacterium
GTCTTAGCCTCCGGCCTGGATAGCCGGGTTTGACGCGGGTCTTACACCAAGCCCCTGGTGAAAGCGCAACTTTCCTGGTGAAAGCGCAACTTTCGCCCGGCTTCCGTTCCTACCCAATTCATTCCGACGTACGCCCCATCCCCATTCAGGGGGAGCCGAGGGTGAGCGTGTCAACCAAACCCGAAAGGACTGACACGCTCAATGCTCAAGAACCTCCCACTGTCGAAGATCCTCCTCAGCTTGGCGGCCGTTTCTGTGATTGCCGTCGCGGCGGTGGGGGGAACCTTCGCAAACTTCACAGCGACCCCGACTGCGATCGCGTCCAACGCCTTCGCCTCGGGCACGCTCTCGATGACCCGCTCGGGGTCCGGTGCCATCTTCAACGCCTCGGCGATGAAGATCGGCGACTCGGTCACCGGCACGGTCACGATCACGAATACCGGAACTCTCGCCGGCGTGTACTCGCTGTCCGGCTCGACGACTGGTAGTGCGCCTCTCGCAAGCCAGCTCAACCTGAAGGTGTACAAGGACGTCGACGGCGGCAGCGCTCTCTACGACGGCTCGCTGGGTGCAGTCAGCTCAGCCGCTCTCGGGACGTTCGCAGCGGCAGAGGCCCACATCTTCTACTTCCACGTCACCTTCCCGACGACCGGGACGGATGCGGGCGACAACGTCCTCCAGGGCCTTGCTGCCAGCACGACGTTCACCTGGTCTGCGACTCAGGCCTAGGACGAACGGTGAGGCGTTTCATCAAGACGGTGAGCAAGGTGACGGTGGTCCTCGTTTCGGGGGCAACCGTCGCCTTCGCCGTCGCATACGTTGCGCTCACGGTTTGCGGTTACAAGCCCGTGGCCGTCTACTCCGGCTCGATGGAGCCCAGGATTCCCGTCGGCGGTCTCGCGCTCGATCGCGCGATTCCCTCGAAGGACGTGCGAGTCGGCGACGTGATCACGTTCTCCGATCCCTACGTCAAAGGGCGCCTCGTCACGCATCGCGTGATCGACATTCTCGAGACTCCCCACGGGCTCGCATATCGCACGAAGGGCGATGCGAATCCCGGGCGCGACCCCTGGACGATTCGGCTAGCGGGCCAGGTCGGCCGCGTCTCGTTCACCGTGCCGGTCGTCGGCTACATCCTGTTCTACGCCCACACCCGCGAGGTGCGCGGCCTCCTTATCTGCCTGGCGGGTCTCTCGCTGCTGGTCGGGATGCTGCGATGGATCTGGCGCAAGGAGGCGACCGCGCCCGTCGGCGCGTAACTCCATGCGCAAGCTCATCGTCACCGCCTGTCTCTCACTCGCTGCTGCGAGCCTCTTCACGCAGCTCAGCTCGGCAGCGTTCACCGGCTCGCTGGCGGCGCCGTCGAACGGCATCACCGCGGACGCGCTGCACAACTACTTTTCGGTCTCGCCGGGAACCGATGTACAGCCGGGCACGTCGACCGGTGTCGCTGCGGGGAACGTGGACGGGCTCTCGATCGACCTCGGCACCGTGCCGTCGGCCCGAACCTTCTCCAACGTCTTCCGGATCACGAACGTCAGCAGCGCGACGCGAACCGCGACGCTGAACCTTTCGTCGGTCCCGCAGGTCGCGTCCGCTGTCTTCGCGTCGAGCGGGAGCACTTCGGTCGCGCTGCCCGCGGGCGCCTCCACGACGCTTGCCGTCACCACGTCGACGACGGTCGCGGGTCGAGGAGTCGGCACGTTCCGCCTCGGCCTCTCCGGGACGAGCTGGCTCTACCGCGACTACTCGTTCCACGTCGACGAAGCGCCGGAAGCACCGGGCGCTCCGACGGGCGCGCAGAAGCCGGCCGGCCGCATCGACCTCTCCTGGGGCGCGTCGACCACGACGACGAATCTCGCCGGCTACGACGTCTACCGGTCGAGCGGCGGCGGCGCCTCCACCAAGCTCACGGCGACTCCTCAACTCGCGTTGACGTACAGCGACACCGCGACGGTGGACGGAACGGCGTACACCTACAAGATCAACGCCGTCTCGAGCGGGACGCCGGTGCTCTCCAGCCTCGACAGCGCGACCGTCACTGTCACTGCGGATGCGACGGCTCCGGGCCAGGCGACCTCGATCACGCTGACGAACGGCGGCGGCAACGGTGGGGTCTATGTCAACTCCGGGAACTCCTCCGGCATCTCCATCGCAGTTGCGCTTCCGGCAGGCTCGCTGACGACCGACGTCGTCCAGTTGACCGCCACGCTCGGCGGCACCGTGACGACGACGCAGGCCGGTTCGGCCGGTGCAGGCACCGTCAACTTCAACGGCATCAACGTCTCGGGTCTTGGCGACGGGGCATTGACGCTCTCGGTCATCTCCACGGATCTCGCCGGCAACGTCTCGTCGGTTCGAACCGTCACCGTGACCAAGGACACCACGGCCCCCGGTGCGCCGACCGCCGCTTACACGGACAACAACAACGTTGCGGACGTGGTCTCGGGCACGGCCGAGGCGAACGCCTCGATCAGCGTGACGAAGACGGCGCCTGCACCGACCACTGGGTACCCGACGACCGCCGACGGCTCCGGTGTGTACAGCGCCACGGTCGCGATCGTCAACGGCAAGCCGAACACACCTATCAGCCTGACCTACACGGTCACCGCGACGGACGCTGCCGGCAACACCAGCTCTGTGACCACGCTGAGCTTCAGCGACACGCGTTAAGCGTCCGGAGCTTTGTTGCCGATAGGCATTTCAGAGAGATGTGACCGCCGCCAGCCTCCGCAGGACGCCGCTCGCGCGGGTGTATCTCGTCGCGGGCCTCGCAGCCACCGGGCTCTACTTCATGCTGCCGTGGAACAGCCCGGCCCAGTGGCTCCTCTACGACCTGATTGGAGCCGGCTCAGCCGCCGCCGTGGTGGTGGGCACGCGCCGTCACCGGCCGGCGCTCTCGGCTGCGTGGTACCTCTTCGCCGCGGGCTTGATGGCGTTCGCCGTCGGCGACTTCCTCTTCAACTTCTACGCCCGGATCTGGCATCGCGATCTGCCGATTCCGTCCGTGGCCGACGTCTTCTACCTCGCCGGCTATCCGTTGTTGGCCGTCGGGCTCGTCCTGCTCATGCTCCGCATGTTGCCGAAGGGCCGGCGGGAGGGACTGATCGACGCGGCTCTGCTAACGGTCGCGTTCGGCATCTGCCACTGGATCTTCGTGATGCACCCGCTCGTGACAGGCTCGAGCGACTGGGTCGGTCAACTCGTGACGCTCTCGTACCCGGCAACGGACGTCCTGCTCCTCGCAGCGCTCGTGTTTCTCGCTTTGACACCTGCCAGGCGTACGGTCTCGTATCGGTACCTGACCGCCAGCATCGTCCTGCTCCTCGTGGCCGACGAGGTGTACAGCATCTCACCGGGGATTGTCGCCGGGACGTCGTGGCTCGACGCCGGCTGGCTTCTCTCCTACGTGCTCTGGGGCACTGCCGCCCTCAGCCCCTCCATGCGTGATCTCTCCGAGCCCAGGCGCCCAGCCGGCCCCAGCCTCAGCAGCGTGCGGCTGTTGGTGCTCTGGATCGCCGTCGCGACCGTGCCCGTCATCCTGATCGTGGAACGACTGGCCGATCGGCGGATCGACGCCGTTGCGCTCGCAATCGCATCGGCCGCGCTGTCGGGCCTCGTTCTCATCAGACTCGCCGGGCTCGTCCGGTCTTTCGACCGTGTCCGGCGCGACGAACGGGCGGCCCGCGCCGAGGCGCTCTCCGCGCATCGTCAGCTCCTACGGCAGAACGAACAGCTTCGCAAGGCCGATCGGCTCAAGGACGAATTCGTGGCGCTGATCTCACACGATCTCAGGACGCCGCTGACCTCGATCATGGGCTACCTCGAGCTCGTTCTCGACGACGACAACCTGACGGAGGAACAGCGCGGGTTTCTCAACGTCGCCGATCGCAATGCGGACCGCCTTCTTCGGCTCGTCAACGATTTGCTGTTCGTGGCCCGCTTCGAAGCCGGCCAGCTCGAGCTCCGGCCGACCGAGCTGGATCTCGCGGCGGTCGTGAGGCAGTCCGTCGAAGAGTCCGGGCCCCGCGCGGCGGCCGGCGGCGTCGAGCTCACCTGTGAGGCGGGCGAGGTCTCTTCGGTTCAGGCCGACAAGGGCCGCATGTTCCAGCTGGTCGACAACCTCGTTTCGAACGCAATCAAGTTCACCCCTGAGGGAGGAGACGTTCGCGTCTCGGTGACGCCGGTGAACGGCGTCGTGCGTCTCGAGGTTGCGGACACCGGCGTCGGGATCGCGCCCGAGGAGCAGGATCGTCTCTTCGAGCGCTTCTTCCGCGCCTCGACGGCCTCCGAACACCAGATTCCCGGAACGGGCCTGGGCCTCTACATCACCCGCGCCATCGTCGAAGCGCACGGCGGCTCGATCGCCGTTCGCAGCGATCCGGGCGAGGGCACGTCGTTCTGCGTCGAGCTGCCGGCGCGACCGCGCTAATTCGCCGTGTAGCGATAGCCGAAGCCGCGAACCGTTTCGATCGGGACGCGCGTCGTGTCCTCCGGGGCGAGCTTGCGCCGCAGGTAGCCGACGTACAGCTTGACCTGGTCGGCCGCGACGCCGTACGCATCGCCCCAGACGAGCTCGAGAAGCTGATCCCGTGACAGGACCTGGCGTGGATGACGGACGAAGGCCGCAAGGAGCTTGAACTCGAGCGGTGTCAGCGAGACGTCCACGCCGTCGAACGTGACCGTGCGCTGTGCGAAGTCGATCGTCACGCGGTCGTCGGCGTAGCGCACCTGCGGCTCGTCGCCGCGCGGCCCCGCGCGTCGCAGCAGGGCCTGCACGCGCGCGATGAGCTCCTGCCGGCCGAACGGCTTGACGACGTAATCGTCGGCGCCCGCCTTCAGGCCCCGCACGCGCTCGAGCTCGTCGCCCCGAGCGGTCAGCATCAGCACGGGCACCTCGCTGAGATCCCGGATCCGCTCGAGGGTCTCCCAGCCGTCCAGTTCCGGCATCGAAACGTCCAGGACCACCAGGTCGGGAGGCGTCCTGTGGAGGGCCCGCAGGCCTGAGCGCCCGTCCTCCGCCTGCTCCACGGAGAGCCCGGCTCGCCCGAGCAGCTCGGCGACGAGCCGCCGGATGTCCCCGTCGTCGTCGATCACGAGCACGCGGGCTGCAGTCATACCGTTCTCATACTGGACCTGATGTGGGTTCCCTACCACCCGAGCCGAGAGTGAGGGAGCATGGCACGGATCCTGATCAGCGAGCCCCATCCCGATCTAAGGGTCCTGATCGAGGCCGTCGTCAGGAGGACCGGCAACGAGCCGGTCGGTCAAGGCGAGCTGACCAGCGACGACGCGCCCGCGGTGATGATCCTCGAGCCGGCCTCTGCGGACGGCCTGGCTGCGGCAGCCCGGCTACGTGGCCGGCTCGAGGGTCTCCCGATCATCTGCGCAAGCATCTTCCCGCCGAGCGACGAGAGCTCTGCCCTCCTGCCGGTGGCGCACCTGATCAAGCCTTTCCGCCTGCGTGAGCTCGAAGCGGCGATCGTCTCCGCGCTCGCACACTGACCTGGTGGCTCTGAGCCACTGAGTCCTACGTCTCGGCGTCCTTGGCCGGGAAGAGAACCGTCGGCACGTCTTCCTCAGCCGGATCGACGTCGCGCACGACGACATCGAGCACCGTAACGAGGACGGCGACGAGCGGAACGGCGAGCACCACCGCGAAACCGCCGAAGAGGATTCCGACGGCGGTCACTGAGACCAGCACGAGCAGCGGCGACAGACCGACCGCCTCGCCGAGCACGCGCGGCACGATCAGGTAGTCCTCGAGCAGCCGGACGACGAGCACGCAGATTCCGGCGGCCAACGCGACGTGCCACGAGGCGGTCGCTCCGACGGCGATCGCGAGGACGCCCGCGGAGATCGGCCCGATGACCGGCACGATCTCCACCACGCCGGCAAAGGCTCCGATCAAGATGAAGTACGGCTCTCCGATTGCCCAGAACGCCAGCGACAGCACCGTTCCGACGAGCACGATCAGGAGTGCCTGCCCCCGCACGAAGGCGCCGAGCTTGAGGTCGATCAGGTCCCAGGTGTCACGCATCTTCTTTCGCTTCGGCCGTGGTAAGAGCGAGGCCACGAAGTCGACTGCACGCTCACGCTCGAAGATCCAGTAAGCGGCCGTCGCCAGGACGAAGAAGATCCCGAGCAGGACCTCGAAAACCTTGAGCGTCACCTCCACGGCAGGATGGAGCAGTTCGGTGGTCGTGGGAACCGTGCGTAGGCGCTTGTCGATCGCCGTCAGGATGTCGTGCTTGATTCCCGTCGAGTTTTTCGCCTCCTGGTGGATCTGCGCCTTCGTCGTTCCTCCCAGCGCGCTCTGCACCTGGTCGATCGCCTGCGGCACGACGATCCAGAGGGCGAGCGCGAGCGCACCGGTCAGCACGACGTAGTGGATGGCGAGGCCCAGCCCCCGCGGGATACCGAGCCGCGCGAGCCTCTCGATCCCCGGACGCAGCGCGGCGGCGAGGATGAAGGCCAGGAAGACGAGGGCGAGAACGAGCTTCAGCTTCCAGAGCGCGAGCGCCACCGCGACGATCGCGATGACGATCACCGTCGAGAGAGCTATGCGCTGCGCTGTTTGCTTCATGACCAGGGATCTTTCGCCGTCCGGCGAAAGCGGCTAACGCAATGATCACTTCAGGGTCGGAACGCGTCTGCCTCGACGAGCGGCGACACGCCGTCGTGCTCGCCGCGCCCTTCGTGCGAGCGCTCGGGCTCGCAGCCGTCGGCATCGGCTGCATGGCGATCGGCTGGCCGGCCTCGATCGCCGGTGTTCTGCTGCAGGCCGGGGGCGCGGGCATAGCGCTTCGGGCCGTGTGGATGTGGGAGCGAACGCGCGTTGTCCTGACCACCGAGAAACTGTTCGTCGTGCACGGGACGTTCCGCCGCCGCGCGGCCGCCGTGCGCCTTTCGCGACTGGGAGCCGTCGAGATCGAGCAGAGCCTCCTGGGGCGGCTGATGGGTTACGGGACGATCGTCGCGGGCGATCTCGAGATCGACTACGTTCCCGAGCCGCGCCGGGTGTACGGCCTCGTCGAGCGGCTCAGCGGCTGACTCATTTCTCCGCTTCTCAAGCGGGTTTCTCGGCTCCTGAACGAACACTTGTTCGATCCGATCCGCCTAGCTAAACTGGGCCGGTTATGGCCCAAGAAGAGCTCGTCGTCCACGGCGCCCGGGAGCACAACCTCAAGGACATCGACGTCCGGCTGCCCCGGAACAAGCTGATCTGCATCACCGGGCTGTCGGGCTCCGGCAAGTCGTCCCTGGCTTTCGACACGATCTACGCGGAGGGCCAGCGGCGCTACGTCGAGAGCCTCTCGGCCTATGCGCGTCAGTTCCTCCAGATGATGGAGAAGCCCGACGTCGACTCGATCGACGGGCTGTCGCCGGCGATCTCGATCGACCAGAAGACGACCTCCCGGAATCCGCGCTCGACCGTGGGCACCGTCACCGAGATCTACGACTATCTGCGCCTGCTCTACGCGCGCGTGGGTCGGCCGCATTGCCCGGTCTGCGGCAAGCCGATCACGGGCCAGAGCCAGGAGTCGATCGTCGACCAGATCCTCCAGCTGCCTGAAGGAACGAAGTTCACCGTCAACGCGCCGGTCGTCCGTGACCGCAAGGGCGAGTACAAGGACGTCTTCGAGGAACTGCGGAACGAGGGCTTTACGCGGGTCAAGGTGGACGGCGAGCAACATCTGCTCGAGGAAGAGATCCCGCTTGACAAGAAGTACAAGCACACGATCGAGGTGGTTGTCGACCGGCTCACGATGAAGCCCGACCTCCGCACCCGGCTGGCGCAGTCGGTGGAGACGGCCGCGCAGCTGGCGGAAGGGCTCGTCTCGATCGACCTCGTCGGCGAGGACCGCTCGCTCCTCTTCAGCGAGAAGTTCGCGTGTCCCGATCACGGCGTCTCGCTTCCCGAGCTCCAGCCACGGATCTTCTCGTTCAACTCGCCGCACGGCGCGTGTCCGCGCTGCACCGGGCTTGGCGCCCAGCAGGAGATCGACCCGGATCTGCTCGTGCCCGACACGAGCCTGTCGATCTCGGAGGGTGCGCTCGTCCCCTGGTCCGTGGGCAATTCGGGCTTCTACGAATCGGTCATCCAGGCGATCGCCGACCGTTACGAGATCCCGCTCGACGAGCCGTGGGAGAACCTGAGCGAGGAGGAAGAGGATCTCTTCCTCTACGGCACCGAAGGCGAGCGCCTCTACGTCAGCTACCGCAACCGGATGGGCCGTCGCCGTTCCTACATGCTCGCCTTCGAAGGCATCATTCCGAGCCTCGAGCGGCGCTACCGAGAGACCGACTCCGGCTCGCAGCGCGAGCGCATCGAGGAGTACATGTCCTTCCGGCCGTGCCCGGTCTGCAACGGGGCACGCCTGAAGCCGGAGGTGCTCGCAGTCACGGTG
>JALYLY010000123.1 GCA_030773975.1 Actinomycetota bacterium
GCCAGGGTCAGGGCCTCAGGGCGCTCCCCTTCAGGGAAGAGGCGCTGCCAGCCCCACGCCTTGAAGGCGTAGGCGAAGAGAAAGAGGATCCCGGCCGCGACCACGAGCAGAGGGTCGGCGTTCGCGAGCGGCCAGCCCGAATGGACGAAATGCAGGATGGTCAGCGTGGCAGCAGCAAGCGCCCCGGAGACGAAGACGGCGTTGATGCCGATGCGGAATCTCCGAGAGCCTGCGAGACGACGAGCTCTCCCCATACGAGGAGATATCGGGAACTCCGCTAGGAGGCTAATGACGCGAATGAGGGACTACTTTCGTGGGTGAGGCCGGGAGCTAGACGCAGGAAGAAACTGAGTTCTGCGGGAGGAGCGTCACTCCTCGGGCTCGCCGTCATCGTAGCCCAATAACTCAAGCCTTGTAATGAGGCCGACCCCCCGCAAGTAGATCTTGTTCGAGCGGGGGTAGTAGCAAACATCGTTTGGCTCCCGCGTGCCGTACGCGAGGAAGGTCATTCCTTCTTCCCCGCCCCGAAAGAAGTGGCCGATCCCGGTGCTCGGCGGTCTCCAGACGACATCGCCGGCGCGGATCTCGTGCTCTTCTCGCTCCGTGTCTTCGGCGCGGATCGGGGAGGGCCAGAGCTCGAGCGTCCCTCCTCCCTCGAGGATGACGAAGACCTCCTGTCGGCTGAATGGCAGTGCGGCGACGAGCCGCTCTTCCCAGGTTCGAGGCGACCCCAGTTCAGCCCCGCACGGACGGCGCCCGCCTTCCTGGCGACGACCACCCACTTTCCCGCGTCGCCCTCGTAGTCCGCTTCGATTGCGTGTGCAGTCCGACGTTGAGCGCGCCCGCGGCCAGGCCGATGTCTTCGCCCGCCTGCACATCGTCCCAGCGGACGATCACTCGAGCTCTTCGCCCTCCCAGTAGTCGAGCTGCTCGATGCGCCCGATCACGCCGACGCCGCGCCAGAAGATCTTCTTGGAACGCGGGTACCAGCAGATGTCGTTCGGATCGCGAGTTCCCCAGGCGATCAGCGTCAGCCCGGAGTCGCCGGCGCGGAAGGCATGCGCGATTCCGGTGCCGGGTGGGCGGGCGACGACAGAGCCCCTGCGCACCGCATGCTGTTCTGGCTCGGCGGCGGGTGGCATCGAAGGCGTCAACTCGAGCGTGCCGTCGCCGTCGAGCACGACCAGGATCTCCTCCTCGGCGGAATGCACGTGCGGCGGACCGGACAGCACGCCCGGATCCAGCTCGATGTGCTTCAGCCCGGTCCAGCGCGAGCCAGCAGCGCGCGCGAGATCCCGCCGTCGCCGCCCGCCGCGGGCGTCCGGCTCGACGTCTTGCGTGTTGACGATCGTCTGCGGGCGCCCGGGCAACGGATCTGGCCAGAACAGATGGGGTTCGCGGTCCCACGGATGTCCTTCCTGAAGCTCGATGAAGCCGGTGATCGACCACATCGTGCCGCCGCGCGGCAGCTCGCCGGTCGGCAGATACTCGCGCGCACCAAAAGCGATCACGTCGAGGCCGTCGTCGCCGGCGCGAATCGTGTGCGCCTCGTGCGAGCTCTTGTAGACGATGCAGTCGCCCGCGCGAATCTCGTACGCGTCGTCGTCGAGAAGCGTCAGACCGGAGCCGCCGAGCACGTAGAAGATCTCCTCGGCGTCACCGTGGACATGCGGCGGCGTCGGCTGCTCGCCCGGCTCCAGCTCGATCCGGGTCGCGCCCGCCTTCCAGCTGCCGGCCGCACCGCCGAGCGGGGTCCACGTGGCGGCCATCTGGCCGCGTTCCCGCCGGAATTTCTCGGCGTCGTCCCAGTGCGTGATGCCCACGCCGCGACTTTATGCGACGGGTTGCGCGAAAGCGGCATCGCAGCGTTCTACGGCGGTGCGTGCACGTTCGTCTCCTTCCAGTTTCGCCCAGGCCTCCGCCGCCTGGACGAGACCGCGCAGCTCCTCGAGGAGGACGCCGGGGGGTGCGCCCTCGCGTTCGAGCTCTTCGATCCGGTCGAGCCGGGCCAGCACTGCGCGGGCCTCGTCCATGTGAACGAAGCTAGCTGGCAAAGACGCACGGCTTTGCGCCGTGAGCGCGCCTTCTTAGACTCTGTGAATGCCTCCCTGCCCCACGTGCGGAGAAGAGAACCCGGAACGGGCGCGGTTCTGCTGGTCTTGCGGTGCCGCGATTGCCGAGGCGCCACGGTCAGCAGCCGAAGAGCGCAAGATCGTCTCCGTCCTCTTCGTCGACCTGGTCGGCTTCACCGCTGCGTCGGAGAAGGCCGATCCCGAAGACGTGCGCGCACGATTGCGTCCGTATCACGCGCGTGTGAAGCAGGAGATCGAGCGCTTCGGCGGTACGGTCGAGAAGTTCGTCGGCGACGCGGTCATGGCTGTGTTCGGTGCGCCGGTCTCCCGCGAGGACGATGCGGAGCGCGCGGTGAACTCGGCACTTCGGATTCTCGACGCGATCGTCGAGCTCAACGAAGAACATCCCGACCTCGAGCTCACGGTACGCGGCGCCGTGAACACCGGGGAGGCAATGGTGACGCTCGGCGCGCGGCCGGCGGAAGGAGAAAGCATCGTCGCCGGCGACGTGGTCAATACCACCGCGCGGCTGCAGCAATCCGCTCCGGTCAGCGGCATCGTCGTGGGCGAGACCACATACCGGGCGACCAAGGATCTCTTCGAGTACCAGCCGCTCGAGCCGGTGGCGGTGAAAGGCAAAGCGGAGTCATTGCCGCTGTGGCACGCGATTGCGCCGCGGCGTCGTTTCGGCGTCGACGTCGAGCCGATCGTGCGCACGCCGCTGATCGGCCGCGATGACGATCTCGCCCTCCTCCAGTCGATCTACACGCGAACGCTGCGCGACGTCTCCGTGCAGCTCGTGACGGTGACGGGCGAACCGGGAGTTGGAAAGACGAGACTCCTCGCCGAGTTCAGGAAGTGGGTGGACGACCGGCCCGAGCTCGTGTTCTGGCGACAGGGACGCTCACTCTCCTACGGCGCAGGGATCACGTACTGGGCGCTGGGCGAGATGGTCAAGGCGCAGGCGGGAATCCTCGAGTCGGACACGCCTGAGGAAGCCGCTGCGAAGCTGGCCGTGGCCGTTGACGAAGCCGCAACGGATGTCTCGGAGCGTGACTGGCTCAATGCGAGCCTCGCCCCACTCGTGGGCGCCGCCGCGGCGGCCGCCGGCGAGCGGGAGGAGTCGTTCACCGCGTGGCGTCGCTTCATCGAGGGGATCGCGAGCGAGCGGCCACTCGTCCTGGTCTTCGAGGACCTCCACTGGGCGGATGACGCGCTGGTCGCCTTCGTCGAGCATCTGGTCGATTGGTCGACCGATGTCCCGCTGCTCGTGCTCTGCAGCGCACGGCCCGAGTTGTACGAGCGGCATCCTGGTTGGGGCGGCGGTAAGCGGAACTCGAACACGATCTCGCTCTCTCCACTCGGCGCCGACGAGACCGCGCGCCTACTCGCCGCGCTTTTGCAGAAGGCGGTCCTCCCTGCGGAGACGCAACGAACGCTCCTCGAGCGAGCCGGAGGCAACCCGCTGTACGCCGAGGAGTTCGTCCGGATGTTGAGTGATCGAGGTGTGCTCACGGAGCAGGGTGAGTTGAGTGACGACGACATCCCCGTACCCCACAACGTCCAGGCGCTGATCGCGGCTCGCCTCGACACGCTCCCGCCCGACCGCAAGGCGCTGCTGCACGACGGGGCGGTCGTGGGCAAGGTCTTCTGGGCGGGCGCAATCGCCTCGATGGGCGATCGCGACGAGGGTTTCGTCCGCACGGGCCTGCATGAACTCGCGCGCAAGGAGCTGGTGCGCTCTGCACGGACGTCATCCGTCTCCGAGCAAGCGGAGTATTCGTTCTGGCATCTCCTGGTCCGCGACGTGGCGTACTCGCAGATCCCGCGTGCGGAGCGCGCGCGCAAACACGTTGCGGTTGCCGAATGGGTCGAGAGCATGGCGGGCGAACGCGTGACCGACCACGCCGAGCTGCTGGCCTACCACTACGAGCAGGCGCTCGAGCTCGCGAAGACCACAGGCGATGCAAGCGAGACGAGCCGACTAGAAGAGCAGGCGTTTCGGTTCCTCGGCCTCGCCGGCGATCGCGCCAGATCTCTGGACCTGCAGAAGGCGTCCGGCTACTACTCCCGAGCTCTGGATTTCGCCCCGGACGACCTCCAGCGGGCCCGCGCCCTGCTGAAGCTTGCGGAGGTGGCCGAGTCGAGAGACACGCGGGTTGTCCGCGACGCGCGCCAGGAGGCCTACGAGCTCTTCCTCCGCCACCGCGACGAGCTGGGGGCAGGCGAAGCGCTCGTCGGGCTGAGCTGGGATGCGTGGCTGACCGGCGCAAGCGCGGAGTCGGAACGGATGCTCGAGGACGCAACCGAGCTCCTCGAACGCCACCCGCCGGGGCGTGAGCTCTCGCTCGCGTACAGGCGACGCGCCGGACTGGAAGTTTTGAGAGGTCGCGCCGCGGCAGCGTTGGTCTCGTCAGAGAAATCCCTCGCCCTCGCGCAAGAGCTGGGCCTCCGTGAGGACTACACGTTTGTCTTGCAGTTCCGCGGAGTCGCCCAATGCGACCTTGGGGACCCTGAACAAGGCTTGGCGGATCTCCGCGAGGCACTGCGGCTCTGCCTAGAGGAAGGCTACGTCAGGGGCGCCGGGATTGGCTACAGCAATCTGGGCTCCAATGTCTGGCTCAGCATGGGTGCGGAAGCCGGGCTCGAGATTCACCAGGCGGGAATCGCCTTCAACGAGCGGCGAGGGGCCCAGGGAAACCTCCACTGGTTGATCGCTGAGTCCGCCTGGATGTTCTATGACCTCGGCCGCTGGGACGAAGTACTGGAAGCAACCGGCCGGGTACTGGCGTTTGTCGGTTCTTCCACAGGCCAACTCCGGCTCGTCGCTCTCCCGTATGTGGCCCGGGTGCTCGTGCGTCGAGGCAAGACCGGTGAAGCCGCCGTTCTTGTCGATGAGTTCGTGCCGCTCGCGCGTGAGGCGCGTGACCCGCAGGTCCTCGTTCCGGCGCTCGCCGTAGCCGCGTTCGTCGAGCAGGCACGTGGGGATCTGGCTGCTGCCGTGGGCTTCGTGGATGAGATCGAGCAGTCCACTCGAGAAGCCGGTAACTACCGGGCATTCTTGGTCGACGAGCTCGCAGCCGTCTGTGCCGAGGCGGGCGATCTGGATTCGATACGCAGGCTCGTGGACAGCATTCGACTGACGACCGGTCGTGCAGGCCACGCGGTGGTCGGAGCTCGAGCCGTGCTCGCCGAAGCGGACGGGGATCCTGAAGCCGCGCTCGCTTTGTTCAGTGAGGCAGCGAAGGGCTGGGCCAACTACGGCTGCGTATTTGGCCGAGGGCTGGCGCTAGTCGGTTCGGCACGGTGCTTGTTAGCGCTCGGGCGAAGGGCCGACGCGACACCGGTGTTGCATCAGGCGCGTGACATCTTCGCCGGCCTGGACGCCGCGCCGGCGCTGGCGGAGGTGGACGCTCTGCTCGGAGATCAGCCCGCGGCCGCGCGGGCCGCGAAGTAGCCGGCGGGCGGAGCGCGCAGGCCGAGGATAGATTCGTCGAGAGAGGCGACGAGCTGAGCGCGATCTCCGTGCATCAGTGTCTCGACCAAGGCGCGCCGAATGACATCGGCTTCAGGATCGCCTGCGAGCCGGTCTTGCAGCTCTGCGCGCGCGCGCGGCGTGTCGCCCAGAAGGATCGCGCCGCGGACCGCGGCGGCCCAGAGGCCGTCGCTGCCACCGAGCAGTGCAGCAAGTGACTCTCTGAGTTGTTCCGTCTGGAACGGGCCATCCTGGAAGAGCGACAGCTCCCAGCGGTCGAGCGCTTCGCCGAGCTCCGGGTCCTCGTCCGCGAGCGCGAGCCGGGGCAGAAGATCGGCCGCGAGTCCGGCGCGGAAGGAGTCGAGCCGCGTCGGCTCTCCGGCGGGCTGCGTCGCGGCGATCGGCAAGACTGGACGGACTCCGTAGGGTCTCCAGTCGAGACGCTCGAACAAAACAGGGCCTGCGGCAATGGGCGCCGCGGTGGCGAGACGGATCGCCGTGATCGCGTCTGCGAACTCACCGGGCGCGTCGGGCGGCTCGGTCGCGCCGGGCTCGAGAGCACGTTCGAGCTCGAGGATGCAGAGGCGGTCGGCCTCCCGGCCGAAGTCCGTGGGGAGCAAGCCGTTGGCCTCCGGCCAGAGCTTGGCGAGCTCGCCCGTCGCGGCCAGGCGGATGCGGATGTTGCCGCCGAGCTCGATCGTGGCCCCGCCGGTCGTGATCCCGATCAGCGGTGCGACGGCGCCGTACCGGTGGCCCTCGCCGAAGAGCGCAGCCTCGAGGTCCGCGTACGCGCGGGCGTAGGCATCGTCGTCCCAGTCGAATCCGCCGCACATCTCGGCGGTGCTCATCAGCAGCGGGAGGAGCACGCTCCCGAACAGCGCTTCGTGGTCGTCGGCTCGCGGGCCGGCGTGCGCCCGCGCGAAGATCGCCGCTGCCGGCTCGCGGCGGAGCTCGTCCACCGCAAGCTCGGCGTCAGGCCGCTGTCGAAGCGTGTGCGCACGCGCTTCGATGAACGGTTTCACGAGCGGCCGGTACTCGTAGAGCGCGGGTCGGTCGTAAGAGGTGTGCTCCTCGAAGGCGAACGGGAGGTCGGCGCCACGGTCCAGCTCCTGGAGGAGGGCGCGGAACGAGCCGAGGCAAAAAGCCCGGAGACAGTCGAAGAGCTGCGGAGCGCGCACGATCACAACTGCGCTTACGCCGTCCTCGGTTCCTCTCCTTTCTGACACTCGGGACACCAGTAGGCCATGCGCGCGTCGTCGCCCTGCGGCCACGAGCGGATTTCGGCGCCGCAGCGCGGACAGGGTCGCCCCTTGCGGCGGTACACCTGCGCGTGTCCGGGCACCCCTTCGAGCCGGCCGCGCATGAGGCGATGTGCCTCCTCAAGCGTCGCCCGCACCTCTTCGTCGGAGAGCTGGGCGAGCCGTCGCCACGGGGAGACACGCGCCCGCCAGAGCGACTCCGCCTTCCAGAGGTTGCCGATTCCGGCCAGGAGTCTCTGGTCGAGCAGGGCGTCACCGATCTGCTGTTGCTGGTCTGCGCGCCTGAATCGCGCGAGCATGCCGTCGTAGTCGGGCTGCTCCGCGAGGATGTCGGGACCGAGTCGGCGCGCGACGCCGCGGTCGAGCTCCAGCACCGCGCCGTTGAACATCGCCCCGACGTAGTCGTCCCCGCGGAGCACGAGCCAGGGCTTGCCGAAGATCGGCGTGTCGCGGCGGAAGACGAGCCAGCGCCCCTTCATGCGCAGGTGGCTGCGGAGCACGAGCCCGCCCTCGAAGCGCAGCAGGAGGTTCTTGCCGATCGCCTCGACGTTCTCCAGGCGGCGGCCGTCGAGCCGAGGCGCGAGCTGTTTCACCGCGGCGCGCGGGTGCGGCGTCTCGACTTCGAGCCTTTGTCCCACGAGGACCTGGAGGTTCCGCGCGGCGCGGTGAAGAGCGTCCCCTTCGGGCATGCTGCAAGGGTATGTCGCCTCGTGCGCGTGCCGTAGCCGCCGGCGCCTTTGCCGCGCTCGTCTGGGGATTGCAGGAGCCGCTCGACCAGCGGGCGTTCGGCTGCGACTACTCGGACGTCTTGTTTCTTGGCCGCGGGCGACGTTCGCTCGGCTTCGCGGCGCACATGGCGAACGGCGCGCTCTTCGGTGTCGCATTCGACACAGTGCGGCGGCGCGTCGACGTCGACGGGCGGCGACTCGCGCTCGCGCTGGCGCTCGGAGAGCATGTTGCGTCGTGGCCGTTCATCAGCCTCGTCGATCGCCGACTCGTCACAAGTCCGCGCGCGTTCGCCCAGGCGACGTATCGGCACGCCCTCTTCGGGCTGGTGCTGGGCCGGCTCGCCTGACAA
>JALYLY010000124.1 GCA_030773975.1 Actinomycetota bacterium
GTCTTCCACATTGGGTCCCATCTCGGTGCCGGCTTCGACACCGGCCTCGAGCGCGTCGTGCCGGCGGTCGAGCAGGTGCTCGACCGCTGCAACGAGCGAACCTGGTTGCTGATGGAGAACTCAGCCGGGGCGGGAGGAACAATGGGGCGCTCACTCGACGAGCTCGCTGCGATCTTCGATGCGCTCGGACGCCACGAGCGCCTCGGCGTCTGTCTCGACTCGTGCCATCTCTTCGTCTCAGGCGTGGACGTCACCGATGCATCGACGTGGAACGCGTTGCTCGACGACCTCGACAGGCGCATCGGGCTCGACCGCCTGCGCGCACTGCACGCGAACGACGCCAAGGCGCCGCTCGGATCGAATCGCGACCGGCACGACAACATCGGCGACGGGCTGATCGGCGAAGGGCTCGGGGTCTTCCTTGCGCATCCGAAGCTGCAAGGGCTTCCCGTCGTCCTGGAAGTGCCCGGAGCCGACGGGAAGGGCCCGACCGCCGACGAGATCCGCAAGCTTCGTGAGCTCCACGCGCGCGCAACCTCGTAACTACCGTTGGACGATCCTCGGCGCGGGTGTCTTCGCGCAGGCGGCGTTCTCCGCGATCCTGCTCGGTCTTCCGGCGATCGCTCCCGCGATCCAGGATCGCTATGCGCTCAGCCTGACTCAGGTTGGCGTCGTGCTCGCCGCGCTCAACATCGGCTCGCTCGCGACGCTGCTTCTCTGGGGAATCGTCGCCGACCGCATCGGCGAGCGCTCCGTCATCGCGGTCGGCCAGGTGGGGACCGCTGCAGCACTCGTGTGGGCGGCGTACTCGTCCTCCTTTACCCACCTGGTGGCCGCGCTGTCCGTCGCGGGCGCGCTCGGGGCCGGCGTCAATGCGGCGAGCGGCCGCGCCGTGATGGCGTGGTTCGGCGAAGAGGAGCGCGGGCTCGCGCTCGGCATTCGCCAGATGGCCACTCCCCTGGGTGGAGCGGTGGCCGCGGTCGCACTCCCGGCGCTTGACCGACACATCAGCCTGCACGCAGCATTCGACGGGTTGGCGGCTGCCTGCATCGCGGCCGCTGTCGTCGGCGCGGCCCTCGTACGCGCCGAGCCGGCGGAAGATCACTCCGTGCTCGCGCGTCCGCTACGCGATCCACGCGTCTGGCGCATCTGCATCGCGAGCACGTTCTACGTAGCGACGCAGATCAGCCTGCTCGGCTTCTTCGTGCTCTTCCTCCACGGGCACCGCGGCGTTTCGACCGGAGTCGCCGCGGGGGCGCTCGCCGTAACGCAGGTCTGCGGCGGCATCGCACGGATCGCGGTCGGCCGCCTGTCGGACCGCGTACGGATGCGCATCGTTCCGCTCCGCTGGATCGCCCTCGGTCTCGCGCTCACGGTCGGAGTCACCGCCGCCCTGATGGACGCGGCCGTGTGGATCCTGGTCGCAGCTCTGGTCGTCGCCGGCACCTTCGGGCTCTCGTGGAACGGGCTGTCGTTCGCCGCGGCCGCGGAGGCTGCAGGGCGGGCCCGCAGCGGCGCCGCAATCGGATTGCAGCAGACGTTCCTGGCCGGGAGCGCCATCGTCGCGCCGATCGTGTTCGCCACGGTCGTCCACCACGCCTCCTGGCGTCTCGCCTTCGTGCTGGCGGCGCTCAGCCCGCTGGTGGGCTACGCCCTGCTCAGTCCGCTAGCTGAGCGAAGACCTTGAACGTCGGCGTACCGACCGGGAGCTCGTGGAATTCCGGGTTCACACAGCCGAGGTCGCCCGAGCGGCCCGCGCCGTAGCACTCCTCGACCTCGACGCGGCACATCGGAAGCGGCGCTCGCGTCGTGCGCATCGCACCGAACCCTTCGCTGCGCGCCTCGGCTTCCCTCAGCATCTCCAGATCGATCTCGACTCCGTACACGCGCTGCATGCAGCCGATGTACGTGTGCCCGAACTCCTCGTACGCGTACATGAACGGACACGCGCGTTCCACGCATGCAGACGGGTAGACCACCTTGTCGCAGTGCACCTCGCACCTGCGGCACTCCAGCTCGTCCTGCGGCCGGAGTGGAAGCTCCGTGACGGTCAGTTCCTCGAGGCGCTGGGCCGGTGGTTGCATGACGGAATTGTCGTCCCCGCAAGCGGCCTCCGCAAGACTTGACATGCAGGCCGTGCATCAGCTAAGGCCGCTAGGCTAGGCCTTGGTGGCGCGACGACTCCTCTGGGCCTCGCTTGCGCTCGCTCCGATCACGATGCTCGTCGACGTCCTCGTCCACCCGGACAAGACGGTCCTGTTCGTCCTCGCTGCACTCTCGCTCATCCCACTGGCCTGGCTGATCGGGGAGGCGACCGAACACGCGGGAGAACACACGGGCGCGCGCATCGGCGGGCTGCTGAACGCGAGCTTCGGCAACGCCCCCGAGGTGATCATCGCCGTGATCGCGGTCTCGGACAATCTGCCCGACGTCGTGCGCGGCTCGATGGCCGGCAGCATCGTCTCGAACATCCTGCTCGTGCTCGGCGCCGCGCTTGTCCTCGGCACGGACAACGCGGAGCTCGACCGCAGCTCGTTGCTCGGCCAGCTCGGTCTCGTCCTCGTTGCGGTTGTGCTGCTGCTGATCCCGTCGGTGGCCGGCTGGCACGGAGACCCGAATCGCCATTCGCTCGCGTTGCTCAGCATCGGGCCCGCCGTCGTGCTACTCGGCCTCTACCTGGTCGTCACGATCGCCGACCTGAAGCGTCGCCCTGCACACGAGGTCACGGACTCGAGCGGCTGGAGCCTGCGCACGTCGCTCGTCGTCCTCGGAGCGACGACGGCGGCGACGGCGGTGATCAGCGAGATCCTCGTCCACTCGCTCCAGGCCTTCGCGAAGGCCGCGAACCTCTCCGAGTTCTTCATCGCGGTGGTGATCGTGGCGATCGTCGGCAATGCCGCGGAGCACGGTGGCGCGGTCGTGATCGCCCGACGCGGGAAGATGAAGCTCGCGACGGAGATCGCGATCTCGTCGAGCGCGCAGGTCGGCCTGCTGGTCATCCCTGTGGTCACGCTGGCGTCGTTCGCCTTCGCGCACCCGCTCGCGCTTGCGTTCAGGCCGATCGAGCTGATCGCCATGGGGGCGGCGGCGCTCTTCGTCGGCTTCGTGATCCGCGACGGCCGCGCCCGGCGCTGGGAGGGAGCACTGCTGATCGCTGTCTACGGGGCCTTCGTGGTCTGGTTCCTGTCCGCGGGAGACAGATAGGAGAGAGCAGGTGCGGTTAACCGCACCAACCAGCGGCCTGTGAGCCGCCTTGTGAGCCCTCTCGCTACGGTTGACACTGCCCCAACGGACATGGAGGACAGATGAGCAACTCACTGGCAGCTCAGTCCGCGGCGACGGTCGATGCTCCCTCCACGGGATTCGTCCTCTCCGCCTCTGACCTGACCCGCCGCTACGGCGAAGGAGATACCGCGGTCGACGCGTTGCGCGGCGTCTCGCTCGATGTCCCCAAGGGCCAGCTGACGGCGGTCATGGGGCCCTCCGGGTCAGGGAAGTCGACCCTGATGCACATCCTCGCCGGCCTCGACAAGCCCACCTCCGGGGAGGTGACGATTGCCGGGACGGAGATCTCGAAGCTCAGCGACTCGGACCTGACGAAGCTACGCCGCCGGAACATCGGCTTCATCTTCCAGTTCTTCAACCTGCTTCCGATGCTGACTGCCGAAGAGAACATCCTGCTACCGCTTTCGATCGCGGGTGTGAAGCCAGATCGCGAATGGGTCGACCAGCTGATCGATCGCATGGGTCTCACCAACCGCCGCACACACCGACCGTCTGAGCTCTCCGGCGGTCAGCAACAGCGTGTGGCCATCGGCCGCGCGCTCGTCAGCAGGCCGACGATCGTCTTCGCCGACGAGCCCACGGGCAACCTCGACTCTAAAACGAGCGGCGAGATTCTCGAGGTTCTCAACCGCTCGGTGCAGGAGCTCGAGCAGACGATCGTGATGGTGACGCACGAGGCGCGCGCCGCCGCGATCGCCGACCGCGTCCTGTTCCTCGCAGACGGGCTCATCGTCCGCGAGTCGAAGGATCTTTCTGCGCACGAGATCGTCGAAGAGATGGAACAGCTCGACAGCACGTGACCCGTTTCGCTCTCAAAGCACTCCTCGGCCGCAAGCTGCGGACGGTCCTCTCGGCGTTCGCAATCGTCCTCGGGGTCGCCACCGTGAGCGGCACGTACGTTCTCACCGACTCCATCGACAAGGCCTTCGGGTCGATCTTCACGGAGAGCCGCAACGGGTCCGACGCCGTCATCAGCGGCAAGGCTGCCTTCGACCTCGGAGAGGGAACCGGAGTAACTGCCCCGGCGTTCGACGAATCGCTGCTCCAGAAGGTCCGCGCCCTTCCGGACGTCCGCGTCGCCGACGGCAGCGTCAACGGCGAGGCTCAGCTAATCGGCAAGGACGGCAAAGCGATCGTCTATGGCGGTGCCCCAAATCTGGGGTTCAGCATCGCCCGAGGCGATTCGCCCTTCAACCCCTTGACGCTCGTCGAAGGGTCATGGCCGAAGCACGACGAGGTCGTAATCGACAAGTCGACTGCGGGCAAAGAGCACTTTCGTATCGGCCAGCTCGTCGGTGTGCAAGCCGTCGGCTCTGTTCAGCGGCTGCGGCTATCCGGAATCGTGAAGTTCGGCTCGGTGTCGACCATCGGCGGCGCAACGCTGTCCGGCTTCGATCTGCCCACCGCACAAAGACTTTTCGGCAAGCCCGGCAAGCTCGACGAGATCGCGGTCGCCTCCGAGCCGAACGTTGCCACCAATCAGCTGTTGCAGCAGATCCGGGGCGTCCTCCCTTCCGACACCCAGGTGCGGACCGGGCAGGGGCAGGCACAGGAGGACAGCAAGGAAACGAATTCGTTCATCTCCTTCCTCCAGAAGTTCCTGCTTGGTTTCGGCGGTGTCGCTCTCTTCGTCGGCAGCTTCGTGATCGCGAACTCGCTCTCGATCACGATTGCACAGCGGACGCGCGAGCTCGCGACCCTCAGGACTCTTGGTGCATCCCGTCGTCAGCTGCTCCGGTCGATCGTCATCGAGGCCCTTGCGATCGGAATCCTCGCGGCCGTGATCGGGCTCTTCGCCGGGCTCGCACTCGCGAAGGGTCTGTTCGCCCTCTTCGACACGGTTGGCTTCACGCTCCCGAACAACGGGTTGACTTTCGAGACCCGGACGGTTGTCGTCTCGCTCGCGGTCGGGGTCATCGTCACGCTCCTCGCAAGCCTGCGCCCGGCGCTGCGTGCGACGCGGGTGCCGCCGATCGCCGCCGTACGAGAAGGCGCCACACTGCCCGAATCGCGCTACGCCCGCTTCCGACTCCCGGCATCCGCATTGCTGACGGTGCTCGGTTTCGGCGGACTGCTCTGGGGCCTGTTTGCGCCCGGCCTCGGAACGGCCGGCATCCTCCTCTTCATGCTCGGCGGAGCCCTGCTCGTGTTCTTCGGCATCGCGCTCCTATCCGTCAGGCTCGTAACTCCGCTCGCGGGAGCGCTCGGGTGGCCGGCGACAAAGATCGGCGGCACAGCCGGGACACTTGCCCGCGAGAACGCGCAGCGCAACCCCCAGCGCACGGCGTCGACTGCTTCTGCGCTCATGATCGGACTTGCCCTGGTGACGCTCGTGACGATGCTCGCGGCTGGGATCATCACGAGCTTCAGGGGCTCCGTGAACGAGATCTGGAAGAACGCGGACTACGCGATCACGGCACAGAACAACTTTTCGCCGATCCCAATCGCGGCGGCGGACGCCGTCGCGAAAACCTCCGGGGTATTGGCGGTCGGGAACGTTCGCGCCGGTGAGGCGCTCGCGTTCGGGAAGAGAATCAACACGACGGCGGTGAATCCGCCGGCGAGCCAGATGTTCAACCTCGACTGGGAGCAAGGATCCGGAGCGATCCTCAGCAATCTCGGTGATGACGGTGCCTTCGTCGACAAGGGGTACGCCAAGAGCCGCCACCTGGACCTCGGGTCGCCTGTGCCGTTGACGTTCCCGGACGCATCGCGAGAGCTGTTCTACGTCGAGGGCATCTTCGCACCGCCAACGGGAGGCTCACCGTTCGGTTCTGTGACGATCTCCTCCGGGGCGTTCGACAGGCATGTCGGCGCTCCTCAGAATCTCTACTCGTTCGTGTTGATGAAGGGCGGTCAAAGTCCCGCGAACGCCGCCGCCCTCGACCGGACGTTGAAGAAGTTCCCGAACGCGAAGGTTGCGACGCGACAGAAATTCATCGACAACCAGATCTCGGGACTCAGCTCTGTGCTCAATATCCTCTACGTGCTGCTCGCTTTGTCGGTCATCGTCAGCCTCTTCGGGATCGTGAACACGCTCGTGCTGACGGTCTTTGAGCGCACCAGAGAGATCGGCATGTTGCGCGCGATCGGGATGACGCGCCGTCAGGTGCGGCGGATGATCCGGCACGAGAGCGTGATCACTGCGCTGATCGGCGCGGCGATCGGGATCGCGCTCGGCATCGTCCTAGCGGCCCTCCTGATCGCACGCGTCGACTTCATCGTCCTCTCGGTCCCGGTCGGCCAACTCATAATCTTCGGGGTCGCGGCGATCTTCGTCGGCATCATCGCGGCGATCTTCCCGGCGCGCCGCGCCGCCAGGCTCAACGTTCTAGAGGCACTTCAGTACGAGTAGCGCCGAGCGCGGCGGGAATCGCTTCGATCGCCGCGTCGATGTCTTCGTCCGAAATGTCGAGGTGCGTGACCGCGCGCACGACCGTCGGGTGCACGGTGGTCGAGACGAGCACGCCGCGCTCCTTCATGCGCTCGATCGCACCGCCGCGGTCGCGACCGACGTCGATCTGGACGAAGTTCGTCTCCACCTGGTCGAAGTCGACGCCGACGCCCGCCTCCGCGAGACCTTCGGCAAGGCGGCGAGCACGGGCGTGGTCGTCGGCGATGCGGTCGACGTGGTGGTCGAGCGCGTAGAGCGCCGCCGCCGCCACGATCCCCGCCTGGCGCATCGCGCCCCCGAAGTAGTGCTTGCCGCGACGCGCCTGCACCATCAGGTCCGCGGAGCCCGCGATCAGCGCGCCGAGCGGACAGCCAAGCCCCTTCGAGAAGCAGAGGGTCACGGTGTCGAAGCCGCGCCCGATCCTTGCTGAATCGACGCCGGTCGCGACCGCGGCGTTGACGAGCCGAGCGCCGTCGAGGTGCGCGGCGAGGTCATGCTCGCGACAGGTTGCGACGATCGCGTCGACCTCGTCGAGCGGCCAGGCGCGGCCTCCGGCGCTGTTGTGCGTGTTCTCGATCGTGACCACGCGGGTCGGCGCGACGTGCACGCTCGTCCGGTCGCGGATCTCCGAGACGACCTGGTCCGGCGAGAACCGGCCCTTCGCCCCCTCCAGGCCGATGGTCAGCAGGCCCGAATGCGCCGCCGGACCACCTAGCTCGGAGAGCATGATGTGGGCGTGCCGCTCGACGAGCAGGGCATCGCCGGGGCGGCCGAGGATGTTCAACGCGATCTGATTGGCCATCGTCGCGGTCGGGAGGAAGACCGCCTCCTCCTGCCCGAGGAACTGGGCACCTCGCCGCTCGAGCTCGTTGACGGTCGGGTCCTCGCGCTTCTGCTCGTCGCCGACCGCGGCGTTCGCGATCGCCTCGCGCATCGCAGGCGTGGGCTGGGTCAAGGTATCGGAGCGGAGATCGATCACCGGCCTATTTTGCAGTTTTCAAGCGGTGCCCCTGCCAGTGATGCCGCCGAGGTTCTGGGTCATGTATTGCTGGTAGGGGCAACACTCACCCGAGCGGGCGATCATCAGCGACCCGTCCGCAGCCGATGAAAGGGCCGGAAGGTGTGTAGATGAATCCCTCTGACAAGCGCTACGTCGGCGGCGGCCTCCGGATCCCCTCGGGATCGGCCGCCCCGCTTCGCCTGGATCACAGCTACTTCGAGCATGAGGTCCGCCCCATGCTCGGCTCGATCCTCGTGCAGAAGGGCTGGATCTCCCACGAGCGCCTCGACGCCGCGCTCGCCGAGGTCAAGGTCACGGGCATGCGCCTCGGCGAAACGCTCCTTGCCCGAGGCTGGCTCTTCGAGCCGGAGCTCGCATCCGCGCTCGCCGAACAGGCCGGGCTGCGCTACGTCGATCTGGTCCGCCACCCCCTCGACCCGTCGGCGGCACGGCTTCTGCCGCTCGAGGTTGCGCGCCGGATGTTTGCCGTCCCGGTGCGTTTCCTGGAATCGGGACGGATCGAAGTTGCCGTCGGCGATCCTGCGGACGTCGACCGCGAGGTGCTGGAGCGCGTGCTCGGGCGGGGAGTCGACCTGGTGGTCGGCGAGCGCTCGGCGATCCAGGACGCATGGCGTTACTCGCCTTCCTGCGCTAAGTAAGCGCGACGACCACACCTTCCCAGGGCTCGAGGCGCGAAGGGTCACCGCGACCTTTCGTCGACAGGAGAACCTCTCCTTCGAGCGGCACGGTCGCCTCCGAGTCGGTCAGGTTGAGCGCGATACAGGTGGCGCCTCCCCGCCGCCATGCCCAGACTCCGGTCGGACTGTTGAGCGGTGTGTAGCCGCCCGAGACGAGATCTTCGTGACCCCGTCGAAGAGCGATCGCGTCACGGCAGAAGCTGAGCACGGATCCAGGATCGCCTCGCTGCGCCGCAACGGTCGCCACCTTGCCGCCGAGCGGAAGCCACGGATTGCGCCACTCGACATCGCCCCAGGGCAACGGCGTCCACGCTCCGTCGCGACCGTGCACATCGCGGACACGATCGGACGAAATCTCGACCTGTCGCATCCCGAGCTCATCTCCGTAGTAAAGGAACGAGGTCCCGCGCAACGTCAGGAGCGCGAGCAGCGCGGAGCGGACCTTCGCGTCGTCCTCGTCGCACATCCGCGTCGGGAACCTGACGACATCGTGATTCGACAGCGCCCAGACGGGCAAAGCGCCGCCGGGTAGGGCGGCGCCTGTGCGCTCGACCACGTCCGCGAGCGCAGTCGCATCGAGGCCGGCGAACATGAACGGGAAGTTGAACGCGAGCGCAGCTCGTCATTGAGTCCGTAGAAGCTCGCCAGCTCATCGAGGTCCATGACCCACGTCTCACCAACGAGCAGGCGCTCGGACTCGTAGCCGCTCGCAAGCGACCGCCAGCGTCGCAGCACGTTGTGGATCTCTGCGCGGTTCGGCCGGCTCGGCGGATCCTTCACGAGCTCGTGCACGACGTCGATCCGGAGGCCGGCAACCCCACGGTCGAACCAGAAGCACAGGATCTCGTCGAAGGAGTCGCGCACGTCCGGCAGCATCCAGTTGAGGTCGGGCTGCTCGGGCAGGAAGAGGTGGTGGTAGTACTGGCTCGTCCGCTCGTCGTACGTCCACGCACCGCCGCCGAACACACTCTCCTGCTCATCGACTTCGTCAGCCCAGATGTACCACGGACGGCGAGAGGATTCCCTCGACGAGCGTGACTCGACGAACCATTCGTGTTGGTCGCTCGTGTGAGCAGGAACGAGGTCGAGCAGGATGCGGATCCCCAGTTCAGCCGCGGCCGCGATCAGCGCGTCGAGATCCTCGAGCGTCCCCAGGTCCGCATGGACGTCGAAGTAGTCCGAGACGTCATAACCCCAGTCGCGGTTCGGCGAGGGAAAGGTCGGGTTGAGCCAGATGCCGTCGACGCCGAGCCAGTGCAGGTATTCCAGACGCCCGCGCAGACCGGCGAGGTCGCCGATGCCGTCGCCGTTCGAGTCGGCGAATGAACGCGGATAGGCCTGATACAGAACGCCGCCGGACCACCACGGCTGCCGGGGCGAGGTCATGGACAAAGCTACCCTGGGCGGGATGGATCGTGCGTTGTTGCAACAGCGTCTAGGCGAGCGCGGCGAGGCGGTGTACCGCGCCGGGCAAGTCTGGGAATGGGCCGCCCGCGGAGCCGCGGGCTACGACGAGATGACGAACATCCCCGGCTCGCTGCGTGCGGAACTGGAACAGGAGGTGCCTTTCTCGACCCTCGAGCTCGTCCAGGAAGCAAAGGCAAGCGACGGCACGGTCAAGGCGTTGTTTCGCACCGGCGAGGGCCATCCAGTAGAGGCGGTGCTGATGCGCTACCGGGACGGCCGGCGCACGGTGTGCCTGTCGTCGCAGTCTGGCTGTCCGCTCACGTGCGCCTTCTGCGCGACCGGGCAGATGCGCTTCGGGCGGAACCTGACCGCATCCGAGATCCTCGACCAGGCCTTGCATTTCAGGCGGATCGAGCCGATCGACCACGCGGTCTTCATGGGCATGGGCGAGCCCATGCTGAACCTCGACTCGGTGCTCGAGGCCGCGCGGGCGCTGCCGGACGTGGGGATCACCTGGCGTCGCACGACGATCTCCACGGTCGGGTGGCTGCCCGGCCTTCGCCGGTTCGTCGACGAGGTCGAGGAGCCGATCAGGCTGGCGTTCTCACTGCACGCGCCGACCGACGAGCTCCGCAGCGAGCTGATGCCCGTGAACGACCGCTATCCGCTCGCCGCTGTGATCGCGGAGTGCACTCGTTACTTCACACTGCACCGGCGGAAGGTATTCGTCGAATACGTGATGCTGCGCGGCGTCAACGACCGCGTCGAGCAGGCCCGGGTGCTCGCTGACCTACTCGACCCGAAGGTCTTCAAGGTGAACCTGATCCCGTACAACCCGACGGGGATGTTCGACGGCTCCTCCCCGAAGGCGATCGCCGCGTTCAAGAACGTGCTCGGCCGCGCCCACGTTCCTGTGACGGTGCGGCTGACACGAGGCCGCGACAT
>JALYLY010000125.1 GCA_030773975.1 Actinomycetota bacterium
GTACATGGCGCCGGTATCGAGGTAGCGAAAGCCGAGCCGCTCGGCGAGTCGCCGCGCGACCGTGCTCTTGCCTGCCCCTGCGGGGCCGTCTATGGCGACAATCATCGTCTCGACACGGAGTGGAGAAGGTCGAAAAACCCGGGGAAGCTTATAGCGACCGCCTCGGCTCCCCCGACCTCGACTCCGTCGCGCGACGCCACCCCGGCGACCGCGCCGAGCATCGCGATGCGGTGGTCTCCATCCGACTGGATCCGGCCGCCGTTGGGGCGTGCAGGTACGCCTCTCACCTCGAAGCCATCGTCGCGGGACTGGATACGGATGCCCAGTGTCCGTAGCCCTTCCGTCACGGTTTCGATGCGGTCCGACTCCTTGAGACGGAGCTCGGCGGCCCCGGTCACGTGGCTGACGCCGCGCGCTACTCCGGCAGCGAGGGCGAAGAGCGGGAGCTCGTCGACGAGGCGGGGCACCTCCTGTTCGGTCACGTCCGTCGCGGTCA
This sequence comes from Actinomycetota bacterium, assembly GCA_030773975.1. Lineage (GTDB taxonomy): Bacteria > Actinomycetota > Thermoleophilia > Gaiellales > Gaiellaceae > 3-1-20CM-4-69-9. The sequence continues at coordinate 497 of JALYLY010000125.1, forward strand.
GCTCGGCAGCGTGCACCTCGAGGTCCCCGATCAGCTCGCCGCCGACCTTGCGGCGATTGAAGACGCTGAGGCGGGCGCCCATCCGTTCCAGAACGTCGAGCAGGCCGGTGCGGCGCGGATTGAGGCCGACGTCGTGGATCGTCAGCTCCGAGCCGGCGAGCAGCGTTGCGGCGACGATGAACGGAGCGGCCGCGGAGAAATCTCCCGGGACCGTGACGTCCGGAAGGTGGAGGCGTCCTGCCGGGTCGATCGAGACGGAATTCGGCCGCCGGCGGACGCGCACTCCTGCGGCCTCGAGCATCAGCTCGGTGTGGTCGCGCGTCGGCGCGGGCTCGACCACCGTGGTCGTTCCGTTCGCGTTGACCCCTGCCAGGAGGATCGCGGACTTGACCTGGGCGCTCGCCATCGGGAGCGCGTACTCGATCCCCTTCAGCGCATCCGTCCCCTCGACGACGACGGGCGGCCGGCCGTTCGTGGTCTCGATGCGCGCGCCCATTCGCTTCAGCGGCTCGGCGACGCGGTCCATCGGTCGTGCGCGGAGCGACTCGTCGCCGGTGAGCTCGAAGCGTCCCTCCTGGCCGGCGAGGATTCCGGGGAGGAGCCGCATCAGCGTGCCGGCGTTGCCGGCGTCGATCGGCTTGTCGGGTTGCCGCAGGCCGCGGAGCCCGACGCCGTGCACGACGAGCTCGTCGTCGGCGACGTCGTCGACCTGGACGCCGAGCGCGCGGACGGCGTCGATCGTCGACTGCGTGTCAGCGGAGCGTCCGAAGCCGCGGACGTGCGTTTCGCCGTCCGCGAGGGCGCCGATGAGCACGGAGCGGTGCGAGATCGACTTGTCCCCGGGCACGGCGATGTGTCCGGCGAGGAACCCGGCTGGTTCGACTCGGGTCACGCCGACGTCACAGTCGCGTACCCGTGCCTGGCACCGGTACGCCCACGGAAAAAAGTCGCGCATTGCAGGGGAGTTGCGGAACCCGCCACGCCTACGTCACAGCCGCGTGCCCGTGCCTGGCACCGGGACGCGTCATTCGAGGACAGGTGAGATGACGACGTGGTAGCCCTGCGCTTCGAGGATCGCCGCTGCGCGCTCGGCTTCGTCCTCGCCGCCGACGAGCAGGGTCAGCGTGCCGCCGCGCTCGCGTGAGAGATGTTGCAGCTCGAAGTCTTCGATGTTGATCCGCTCCGCGCCGAGTGCCTGCGTGATCCCTGCGAGGACGCCCGGGCGGTCGGGCACGTGCACGCGGAGACGTTGCAGCATGCCCGGCTCCTCGTACGCGTCGGCAAGCATGCGGCGCCTGTTGTCGGACGCCTCGCCGATCCAGCGCGCGAGGAAGCCGGCGTCACCCTCCGCGAGCGCACGCTCCACCTGCTCGATCCGCCGGCGATGCTCGGCGAGCCCGGCCGCTAGAGCCTCGGCATTGTCGAGAAAGATGTCGACCCAGATTCGTGGGTTCGCTCCCGCGACCCGCGTCATGTCACGGAGCGATCCACCGGCCGCAGCGAGCGGCTCGTGCCCGTCGATCCGCGAGGCACCTGCTTGGTTCAGGAGAACGTTCGCGAGCGCATGCGGTAGGTGGCTCGTGAGCGCGACGAGCCGGTCGTGCGCCTGCGGATCGACCGCGACGGGAACCGCGCCGAGCGAAGCGACGAAGCCGTGCAGCATCCGGTAGCGCTCTGGATCCGTCGTCGTATCCGGTGTGAGGAACCACGTCGCGCCGCGAAACAGCCCGCCGCTTGCGTGCTCCGGGCCGTGCGCCTCCGAGCCGCAAACAGGATGGCCGCCGATGAACCGGGCGTCGCTCACCGCCCGCGTGACCGGCGTCTTCGTCGAACCGACGTCCGACACCGTCGTCCCGTCGCTCGTCTCGTCGAGCACCGCAGCCACCTGCGACGGCAGCGCCGCCACGGGCGCCGCGACGATCACGAGCTCGGCGCCCGACACCGCATCCCCGAGAGAGCTCGCAGCGTTTACCGCTTCGCGCTCGACCGCCGTCGCGAGTGCCGCCGGATCCACATCCCACCCGCGCACGTCCCCCACTCCGGCAGCACGGGCAGCGAGTCCCACCGAGGCACCGATGAGCCCGGTGCCGACAATCGCAAGTCGCTCGACCACAGCCATGGAACTCAGGATACTTTTGTGCGTCCAATGCGGATCTTCAGCGGCATCCAGCCCACCGGCGAGAAGCATCTCGGCAACTACATCGGGGCGATTCGGCAATACGTCGAGTACCAGGACGAGGCCGAGCCGTTCATCTGCATCGTCGACCTGCATGCGATCTCGGTCTCCTACGACCCTGAGGACCTGCGCGAGTCCACTCTCTCTGTCGCTGCCCTCCTACTGGCCTCCGGGCTCGAGCCGGACCGCTGCACCCTCTTCGTGCAGAGCCACAATCACGATCACCCCGAGGCCGCCTGGCTGCTCTCGAGCGTCTCGAGCTTCGGCGAGCTCAGGCGAATGACTCAGTTCAAGGACAAGTCCGACCAGCAGGAGTTCGTCTCCGTCGCACTCTTCACCTATCCCGTCCTCCAGGCCGCGGACATCCTGCTCTACCAGACCGATGCGGTCCCGGTCGGCGAGGACCAGCGCCAGCACGTCGAGCTAACGCGCGGCGTGGCTGAGCGCTTCAACTCGCGCTACGGCCAGACCCTCGCCGTCCCGAAGGTCGTGACGCCGAAGCTCGGCGCGAAGATCCTCGACCTCCAGGAGCCGACGAAGAAGATGTCGACGACGGGCGGCACGGCACAGGGGACGGTGCAGATGCTCGACGAGCCGGACGTGATCCGGAAGAAGATCAAGAGCGCCGTCACCGACTCCGGCCGCGAGGTGCGCCGGGGCGAGGGCAAAGAGGGGATCGAGAACCTGATCTCGATCATGTCGGTCGCCACGGGCCAGCAGCCGGAAGCGATCGAGTCACGTTACGACGGCGCCGGGTACGGCGACTTCAAGGCGGACGTCGCGGAGGCTGTGGTCGAACTGTTCGCGCCGATCCAGTCGCGCTACCGCGAGCTGCGCGCCAACCCGGCCGAGCTGCGACGCCTCCTCGAAATCGGGCTCGAGAAGGCCCGTGCTGCCTCGGGACCGACCCTCGCGCTCATGTACGAACGGATGGGCTTCACCAGGCCGTAACCGCATCGCCGCGGCACCGACCTTCACCCTCGATGCGAACCTTGTAAGTTCGCGGGGTCAACGAAGGGGAGAGGAGCACTCATGAAAGGAAGAGGGCTGAGAACGCTCGGCTTCTTGCTGATCGCGTGCTTGGTCGCAACCGGCATTGCGGCCGCGAAAGTGCAGTCGAACGGAGGGGGATCGGCGCGGGCACTCGCCGCTTCCGGATGTCAGCTTGCGTCGGTCGGCGACAACATCAAGCACGTCATCTACATCCAGTTCGACAACACGCACTTCCTGCGCGACAACCCCAACGTGCCGTCGGACCTGGAGCAGATGCCGCACCTGCTCAACTTCATCCGCGGGAACGGGACTTTGATGACCAACGACCACACAGCGCTGATCTCGCACACCGCGACCGGCATCCTGACGTCCTTGACAGGCGTCTACCCGGACCGGATGGGGCAGCCTGTCTCGAACAGCTTCCGCTATTTCACTCCGTCGGGCACCACCCGAACAGGCGTCTCGTTCGCCTACTGGACGGCGCCGCTGTTCGACCCGGCCGGGCCTCCGTTCCCGCCGACGGGCCAGACCGACCTCACGCCGGAGATGATCAACGAGAACGGGAAGATCGCTCCGGCGCCGTGGGTGCCGTACACGCGTGCCGGCTGTGACGTCGGCCAGGTGGCGACGGCCAACACGGTCCTCGAGAACACAGGCATCGACGTTGCGACCGTGTTCGGCGCCGGCTCGCCCGAGGCGATCCAGGCGGCGGCGGACAGCCCCGGCACGTCGGCGACCCAGACGTTCGCCGATTACATCGGCATCGGTGTCCACTGCGCGCAGGATTCGTCGGTGTGCGCCGCAGCGAACCACGGACGAGCGGACCTGCTCCCGGACGAGCCGAACGGCTACACCGGCTACAACGGGCTCTTCGGTGCTAAGTACGTCGATCCGATCATCAAGCCGAGCGGGCCGATGACCGATCTCGACGGCAACACGATCCAGGACCAGAACCACCACGTCGGCTTCCCCGGTTTCGACGGGATGACCGCGACCGTGTCGCTTTCCTGGGTCGCCCAGATGCAGGAGGCAGGTGTCCCCATAACCTACGGGTACATCTCGGACGCGCACGACGGGCACGGCACCTCCGGCAACATCCACTTCGCGTATGGGCCCGGCGAAGCTGGTTACGTACGGCAGTTGAAGGACTACGACAGCGCTTTCGAGAAGTTCTTCAACCGCCTCGCCGACGACGGCATCAACAAGAGCAACACGCTCTTCGTGTTCACCGTCGACGAGGGCGACCACTTCGTCGGCGACCAGCCGACGCCCGCGGGCTGTGACGGCCTCACCGTGGCGTGCAGCTACAACCGCGTCGGTGAGATCAATGGGAACCTGAGCGCGATGATCAGGACTCAGTTCACCGATACCACGCCGTTCACCGTCCACTCCGACGATGCTTCGAACGTCTACATCACGGGCAATCCCAGCCAGACCGACCCTGCCACTCGCAAGCTCGAGCGCGAGATGGCTCAGCTGAGCTGGCTGAATCCGTACACCAACCAGACCGAGCAGAACATCATGGTCGCGCTCGCTGACAAGACCGAGATGAAGACGCTTCACATGATCACGGCGGATCCGGCTCGAACACCGACGTTCACGCCGTTCGCCGATCCCGACTGGTTCTTCTTCGCCTCGAACTCACCCGCCACCTGCGCGACGCAGGGCGCGTGCGCGTTCATTCCAGCGAGGACCAACCAGAGCTTCGCCTGGAACCACGGCGACATCCAGGACGAGATCGCGTCGACGTGGATCGGCGTTGTCGGCCCCGGAGTCAAGAACGGCAGCGACTACACCGGCTGGACCGACCACACCGACGTCCGTCCGACGATGCTGAGCCTGCTCGGTCTCCGCGACGATTACATTCGCGATGGCCGGACGGTGACTCAGGTGCTCGACCCGGGCGCTGTGCCCGCGACGCTCCAGACGTCCGACGCGGTGGCGCTTGGCGACATGCTGAAGCGGATCGATGCGCCGTTCGGCCAGTTCGCGATGGACACGCTCAAGGCATCGACCGTGGCGCTCGCGAGCGATACGAACCACGACAACCGCTACACGACGCTGGAGAAGTCGATCGCCCAGGTCACCGACCAGCGCGACCAGTTGGTCGATGAGATCAAGGCGCTCCTCGCGGGTGCCGAAGCAGGACAAGCGATCGACCACGACCGTGCCGCGCAGATCCTCGACCGCGCCCAGGGGCTCCTCGGTCGCGCCGGAGGTCTTGCCGGCCACTAGGACGCACGAAGCTGATCGACCTCGGAGGGCTCGAGCTCGCGCCACGCGCCGGGCTCGAGCCCTTCGACCGTCAGGCCCGCGTAACGGCTTCGGTGCAGTCGCACGACCGGGTGGCCGACGGCCTCGCCCATCCGCTTGACCTGGTGCTTGCGCCCCTCGTGCAGGGTCAGCTCGAGCTTCGCGGGGCCGAGTCGGCGCACCTTCGCGGGCGCGGTCCGGCCGTCGTCGAGGTCGACGCCTTCCGCAAGTTGCTCCAGCGCGGCGGCGTCGGGCTCGCCTTCGACGTCGACCTCGTAGACCTTCTCGACGCCGTAGCGTGGGTGCGCGAGCCGATGGGCGAGCGGTCCGTCGTTCGTCAGGAGCAGGGCGCCGGTCGTGTCGGCGTCGAGCCGGCCAATCGGGACGACTCGTTCCGGGATCTCCTCGACGAGCTCGACAACCGTCGGGCGGCCTTGCGGATCGCGGGCGGTGGTCACCGTTCCGGCGGGCTTGTTGAGCAGCACGTACTTCAGCGACTGCGCCGTGACCTGTCTCCCGTCGACCTCGACCCGGTCGCCCGGGTGGATGTAGGTGTTCAGCTCTCCAGGGGCGTCGTTGACGCGGACGCGGCCGGCCTTGATCAGGTCGTCCGAGCCTCGCCGGGAGGCGATTCCTGCCCTCGCGAGATAGGCGTTCAGGCGCATGGCGTCATATATTCGCCGCATGGCCCATTACGTGACCCTGATGCGCTGGACGACGCAAGGCGTCGCTGGGCTGCCGAAGTGGCGTGAGCGCATCGAGGAGGGCGAGCGGATCATCGCCGAGGCGGGCGGCAGCATGGTGGGCGTCTACGTCACGCTCGGTCGCTACGACGTGGTCGAGATCTTCGAAGCCCCCGATGACAACGTCGCGATCGAGATCCTGATGAAATTGAACCGGTACGGCGCGGAGCACACGGAGACGCTCCGCGCATTCACCCGCGAGGAGGCCGAGGAGATCGTGCGCAGGCTATGAGTGGATATGCATTCAGTTCTGTAGATGAGCTCGGCGAAGGCTTCGGCTTTCGCAAGGTGCGGCGTGCTCTCGGCGTGACTGCGTTCGGCGTCAACGCCGTCGTGTACCCGCCTGGTTACGTGGGCTTTCCGCACTGGCACGACAAGCAGGACGAGCTCTACTTCGTCCACCGAGGCCGGGCGCGCGTCGAGGTCGGCGACGAGGTGCGGGAACTCGGCGAGGGTGGCCTCCTCCACGTCGAGTCGACGACGCCGCGGCTCGTGTCGAACGCAAGCGATTCCGAGGATCTCGTTCTGCTCGTCGTCGGCGGCAAGGACGGCTACGTCGAGCATGACGGACACCTCGTCGATGTGGAGCGCGATCTGCCGCGGCGGCAGGCTTTTGGAAGCTAGCGGCCCGTCGGTCGAAGATCTCGAGCACTCGCGCTACTTCCTGACGGAGTGGATGCCGCCGCTCCTGCGCGAGACGGCGGAGCGGTCGCCGCCGCGCCTGCTCGCGGATCTCGGCGCCGGTGACGGCGGGACGCTGTGGCCACTCGACAACGCAGGCCTCGTCGGCGAAAAGATCTACGCCGTCGACATCTCTGCTGAGCATGTCGCCCTGTGCGAGCGGCTGTCGCTGAAGGTGACCGGGATCGTCTCCGACGTCGCGCAGGTCGACGAGTTGCCGGACGCTTCCGTCGACGCCGTGATCTCGTCGCAGGTGATCGAGCACCTACCCGACGACCGCGTGCTCGCACCCGAGATTGCGCGGCTGCTGCGGCCCGGCGGCTGGTTCTACGTCGCGAGCGTGATCCGCGGGCCGCACGCCTTCTGGCTCTACAAGGGGAAGCCGCCCGCGCCGGAGCGGTGGCAGCTCGATCCGACGCACATGCGCGAATACGAGTCCGAGGAGCATTTCCGCTCTGTGCTCGAGCATCCGGAGTTGGAGCTCGACGTGGTTCGCTCGTCGCAACTGAAGTTTCCGTTGACGGATCCGCTGTTCCGAATCGCCGCGCTCGCGCACCTGATCAAGAGAGTGCAACTGCCGGAGATCTATCTACGTCTGCCGCGCCGTCTGCGAGGTGCGCGCCGCGCCCTCGGCGTCCCCATTCCCGGGTACCGCTGGGTCGAAGCAACAGGCCGCAAGCGGGTCTCTTAGTTACACGCGTGTGCTTCCCCCGGGGGACCCCCCGAGGGTTCCCCGCGCTGTTCAGCTTAGTGCCGAAGAGCGTACGCGTGGTAAACGAACGAGAGCCGGAAGTGTGACTTAGGCGCTGCGCTGCTCGGCGACCGCGTGCAACCGCTCACGCAG
>JALYLY010000126.1 GCA_030773975.1 Actinomycetota bacterium
GGTCTGCAGTTGGCGTTCTCCGGCGACTTCGGGCCCGGGTTGCACGGGGGTGGTCCCGCGCTCGCGACCTGGGTCGCGGCGATCGGCGGTGTGGTTGCGATCGGCGTCGGCCTACGACGGGAGCGCAGGCTCGAAGCCCGCACCTGGATTGTCACCGCTGCGGTCGTGCTCTTCTGCATCCCGGTTGCGGTGCACGGCTTCCGACAGTGGTCGCCCGCCGCCTCCGTCGACCAATACGCGCCGACGCCCGGGCTCCTGCACGCTCTGCGCACGAAGGTGCCGGAGCACGCGATCGTCTTCTCGGATCTCGAGAGCAGTTACCGGATCGGTGCGTATGCGCCGGTCTACGTTGCGGCCGCGCCGCCCGCCCACGTGGCTGACACGGCCTCCAACCACCCCTACAGACGCCGTCTCGCGGTCATCCGTTTCTTCCGTTTCCGGGAGGTCTCGATCCTCGATCGCTTCCACGCCGACTGGCTGGTGGTGGACAAACGCCGTTTCCACGTCAGCGTGCCGTGGCAGCTCGTCTACGAGGACGAGCGCTATGCGCTCTACCATCGGCCCGGATGAAGGTGCTGCTAGTAACGATGTACTTCCCCCCCTCGGGAGGCGGCGGTGTGCAACGGCCGCTGAAGTTCGCAACGCACCTGCCTGCGCATGGAATCGAGACGCACGTTCTCGCGCCGGACGATGCGAAGTGGATCCACTCCGATCCCGACCTCGTGCCGCCGACTCAGGCCTGGATCCACCGCGCCCGCTACCTCGGGCCCCGCTCGCGCAGGCTCGCGGACGAGCTGCACGGTCGGCATGGGCTCGACCGGCTGTCGCGACAGGCGCGTTCGCTGTCTCGTCGTGTGCTCGTGCCGGACGAGAACGTGGGCTGGAACCTGACGGCGATCCCGGCGGCGGTTCGCATCGCGCGCGCAGAGGGGATCGATGTGGTCATCACGACCTCTCCGCCGAACTCGGTGCATCTCGTCGGCGCGGCAGTGAAGCGCATCACCGGAGCGCGCTGGGTCGCGGACCTCCGTGACTCGGTCGGCGCTCATCCGCACCGCCGCGTCGAGCGGGCCTCCGTGCGCGCGAAAGAGAAGGTGAGCGAGTCCGTTGCGCGTCTCGTGGCTCGCCAGGCCGATGTCATCGTCGCCGCGTCCGAGGCGATCGCGGACGAGGCCCGTGCGCTCGAGCCGGCCGGGGTCGTGACGACCATTCTCAACGGCGCGGACTTCGACGACTTCGCGGGCCTGGAGTACCGCCGCGGTGACCGCTTCCGGATCACGCACACCGGCAGCTTCTTCGGCAAGCGCGACCCAAGGCCGTTTCTGACCGCGCTGGCGGAGTCGGGACTGGAAGATGTCGTCGCACGCTTCGTCGGTGACTTCCGCGTTGCCGATCGCGAGTGGGCGGAGTCGCTCGGCCTCGGGAACAGGCTCGAGCTGCATCCGTACGTGCCGCGCCGACAGTCGCTCGCGTTGCAGCGAGACTCCGACGCCCTGCTCCTGCTCATCCCGGAGGCGGGTGGGCGCGGTCAGGGAGTGCTCTCGGGGAAGGTCTTCGAGTACCTCGCGGCCGAGCGTCCCATCCTGGCCGCCGTCCCGCCCGACGGCGCGGCGGCGGCGCTGATCCGCGAAACCGACGCCGGCGTCGTCGTCGCCGCGGACGACGTCCCTGCCCTGAAGGCAGCGCTGTCCGAGCTTCACGCGAAGTGGCAGGCCGGCGCACTGAACGGAACGCCCCTATCGCCGGACGACCGGGAGCGCCTCGGCCGGGCCGCGCGCGTCGAGGAGCTTGCCGAGGTGCTGCGGGGACTCGAATGAAGATCGCGGGCACGCTCTTCCTCGCGACCCTGTTCTGCGTGACGTGGGAGAAGGTCCAGTGGAACGTTGCGGGCGCAGTGGGCCTCGCGGATGTGCTGACCGTCATGTTCCTCGTCGCGTTCGCGCTCGAGTGGGGGCGACCCCGCTTCCCCCGCACCACAGTCACGGTGCTCGCCATCTTCATGGCGCTGCTCGTGATCTACCTCATCGGCTTCTTCAACATCGAGACGAAGCAGTCGCTCGACCAGTGGGGGAAGGGCATGGTGAAGTTCGTTCTCCATTTCCTCTTCCTGGGCGCAGGTGTCGCCTATCTGGCCCGCCGTTCTACGGACTTCTACTGGAAGTCGGTCGCCGCGCTCAGCGCCGGGCTCGTCGTCAACGGTGCCTACGGCGTGCTGCAGCTGCTCGCTGCGCGAGCCGGCACGAATCTGGATCACGTTCTGCTCTCGCCGCTGACGGGCGGGGCCAGCTCGATCAACGTCTACGGCGCGATCGGCGGGACGGCCGTTTACCGGCCGAATGCGCTCACGACCGATCCGAACCATCTCGGGGTGATGCTCTGCATCCCGCTGCTGACGCTGTTGCCCGTTTATCTGCGACTGGAGCGAGGGCATCGTTTGCGCGTTCCGGTCGCCGTCGTGCTCGGCTTTCTCTTCCTCGTGATGCTCTCGACGCTTTCTCGCAGCGGGCTTCTCGGGCTTGCGATCGGACTGCTCGTGCTCGCGATCCCCTATCGGCGGCGCCTCGTGTCGCGTGTGCTGCTCGTGCCGCTCGGCGCAGTCGCCGCGGTCCTCCTCGCCGTCGTATGGAGTCGCCGCCACTACTTCGAGGTGCTGCTGAAATCACGAGTGCAGACAGGCGGCAGCTCGGAAAATGCTCACTTCGCTGTCTACGACTTCGTGCCGCAGGTCATCCACTCGCACCCGTTGTTCGGCCTCGGGTTGAACACGTTCTCCGTCTACTACGAGTTCGTCACCGGCAAGTCGAACTGGGGGCCGCATTCGTTCTACGTCGCGCTGATCGTCGAGACCGGGCTTGTCGGGTCAGTGGTGTTCCTGCTCTTCCTGCGCTATCTCTTCCTGCGCCTGCGGGCGGCGCGAGCGTTGGGCCGTCAGTTGGCTTTGGAGGGACTCGCGGTCGCACGCCGCGTGCGGCCGCTGGCCTGGGGGATGACAGCCGCCCTGGCGGGGACTATGGCGGCGAACTTTTTCTACCTGACGATGCAGTTCTATTACTTCTACGCATTCGCGGTGCTCGTGCTCGCGTTACCGATCGTCTTCGGGCGGCGGTTGAAATGATCTCGACTGTCAGAGACCACCTCCGAGAGCGTGATCCCGCGCGTTTGCTCGTGACGCTCATTGTCGTGATCGCGACGTGTGTCGGGCTCGTTTATTACGTGAAGGGGGTATCGCAGCTGGGCGACAGTGCGTCGAGCAACAGCTCGCTCGGGTTCGCCGACCGGGAGATCGCCGGCGGAAATAGCATCCTCGTCGACCAGCGGGCGGCGTACGAAGCGCGCGGCTTGATTCCCGAGGATGGCACCTACCGGGTCGTTGTCGGCCCGAACTTGCGCGAGCGAACCGAGCTCACGGAGACGTACGTGTCCGGGTGGTTCATGTACTTCCTGATGCCCCGCCGTCCTCGAGAGACTGCGCCCTGGGTCATTTGCTACGGATGCGATACGTCGACGTTGGGTGGTTCGTACGAGCTGCGCTGGCATGATGACAAAGGCATCTCGATCGGGCGGGTCCATTGAGCACGCATTCGATTATCGGGATCGTCGCGTTCAACGTCTTTTTGCTCGTCGTAGGGATCGCCGTGCTCTTCGGGGTCAGGGGCTGGGGCTCCTGGAACGAGTTACTTCGCCTTGCGGGCTTCGCCTACATGCTCGGCGTCGCCGCGATCGGCGTGATCTTCGTGATTGAGCTGGTGGTGGGACTCGATCTATCCCTGGTAACGATCTTGTTGACCGGATTCGGCCTCATCTTCCTGGGAGCCCTCGTTGGGCGCGCCTTTGGACACCGACTACCCCCGGCGAAGCTGGCTCTCGAGGGCATCTCGCTGCAGGCGTCGCTTTTCGGTGCATTGGCGATCGTGTACGCCGAGGCGCTCTTTCGCTCGGGTCGACTGGCAGGGTTGTACGAGTTCGACGGCTGGGCCTTCTGGATTCCGAAGGCGAAGGCGATCTATTTCTTCGGCGGCATCGATCGCCAGTTCTTCGAACAGCTGCCGGGCCCGTCGTACCCGCCTCTGGTCCCGGCGCTCGAGGCAGCGGCGTTTCGATTCATGGGGTCTCCCGATGTCGTCACGCTTCATCTCCAGTTCTGGTTCCTCTTCGTCGGGTTTCTTGCCGCGCTGGTCGGTCTCCTGGCTCCGCGTGTTCCTCCGCTCCTCCTCTGGCCACCGATCCTGCTCCTGGCCGCTACTCCGCATGTGCTGGTCTATGCGCTCCAGGCGCAAGGGGACTTCCTCCTCGACGAGTTCTTTGCACTCGCCGCTCTGCTGGTTGGCATGTGGCTCGCCGAACACCAACCGTGGCAGCTCGCGGGAGCGACCCTGTTCTTGGCTGCTGCGATGTCCACCAAACGCGAGGGTTACATGCTCACCGCTTGCGTCGTGGGCGCCGCGCTTGTCGTCGTATGGCGGCAGGCTCGGGTGCTCTGGCCACGCCTGGTTCTAGCCTCTGTGGTCGCGGTCGCTCTGACGATTCCGTGGCGCCTGCTTCTCGTCGTCCGCGATCTCACACATGGGGGGGCGGAGGCAGGAGGCCTCGGCCTTTTCGAACATGCCGACCGCGCTTGGCCCTCGTTTCGCCTAGCTCTCTCGGCGCTCTTCGACTTCAACGTCTGGCTCGCCGTCGTTCCGCTGGCGCTGCTCGCGATTGGGGCCGCACTCTTCGCGGGCGCAAAGCAACTGGCGGCCTATGCCTCCCTTCTCTTCGTGTTAATGGTCGCAGCGTTCACCTGGGTCACGTGGGCATTCCCGACCCTGCCGATCACCAAGCAGGCCGCTCTGAATCCGATCGTCCGACTTTCGGGTTCGCTGACCCTTGCCCTTACCGCATTGGTCCCGCTGCTGCTCGTTGCTGCCTGGCGCGGCGGTCGTCGTAGTGGGATGCGATGAACGTCCGGATCGTGCCTTGGGTGTTACTGCTCGTTGCAATTCTCGCTTACCCTCTCACCGTGGTGGCAGGAGGCGGACCGCGCTTCCCGAGCCAGGCGGAATGCGTTCATCCAGCGAACACTGACGGCAATGTCGAAGCCGTCTTCGCCCGCTTCAGCAGCAGCGCTCGTGCAGAGGTTCTGCTGCGTAAAGTCCTTCACTCCGGCTTCAAAGGCACCCAGGTCGAACCTGACGGGTGCGGACTCCTCAAGGTGACGCTCCACGGTATTCCAACCTTGCAGGTCGGACGCGACTTCATCGCAGAAGCTGAGACGGTCGGCTTTCACCCAACGCTCGAGCAGGCGACGCCCTGACGCTCGATGCGCGTCGCCGTGCTCACGACGTCGTACCCCCGACATCCCGCGGACGGTGCAGGACGTTTTGTGGCGGACGCCGTGCAACACGTCCGAGCGCGAGGCGTTCAGGTGGAGGTGATCGGCCCGGAGCAGTTCCACAGCTACGGCTTAACGTACGGGCATGGAGTTGTCGGCAACCTCCGGCGCCGACCGTGGCTTGTCCTCTTGGTTCCGGCTCTGCTTGCGAATTTCGTGCGTGCAGCGCGTCGTGTCGATGCCGATCTCCTGCATGCTCACTGGATTCCGGCGGGCTGGGTCGCGGCGCGCGTCGGCAGACCGTACGTGGTGCAGGTCTGGGGCACCGACGTCGAGCTCGCGCGGCGCGCGCCGTGGTTTGCCCGGCGTGTGCTGAGCCGGGCGAAGCTGGTGATCGCGGCGTCGAACGATCTAGCCGATAGCGCGAAAGATCTCGGCGCACGTGAGGTTCGAGTGGTCCCGAGTGGAGTTGACCTTCCGTCGGAGGTTGGCGAGGAGGCCGTCCCCTCGGAAGTGCTCTACGCCGGCCGGCTGTCCCCCGAGAAGGGGGTGCTGGACTTGATTGAGGCCTCGCGGGGTTTGAATCTCGTCATCGCCGGCGACGGTCCGCTTCGTTCCCGCGTTCCGGGCGCGCGGGGATTCGTCCCGCACAACGAGCTCCAGCGGCTTTATGCGCGCGCTGCCGTAGTCGTCTGTCCCTCACGGCGGGAGGGCTTCGGCGTTGCCTGCCTCGAGGCGATGGCGCACGGCCGGCCGGTGGTCGCGACCGGGGTGGGCGGCTTGCTGGATCTGGTCGTCGACGGCGAGACCGGAATCGTCGTGCCGTCGCGCGATCCGGCCGCGCTGAGGTCCGCGCTGGACCGGCTCCTGGCGGACCCCGAGCTGCGGCGGCGCTTAGGGCTGGCGGGCCGCGAGCGTGCACGTACGCTCTTCTCCTGGGAGCACATCACCGACGCGACTCTCGCCGCCTACGCCGAGGCTATTGGGACAATGGAGCGGTGAAGCGGGCTCTCATCACCGGAATCGGCGGACAGGACGGCTCGTATCTCGCAGAGCTCCTGCTCGAGGGCGGCTATGAGGTGGCGGGGATGGTGCGGCCCGGCGCGGTCGAATATCCGAATCTCGAAGCGGTCCGCGACCGGATCGAACTGCTCGAGGCTGACCTCCTCGACCAGCGCTCGCTTGCCACGGCACTGGAGGCTGCGCGCCCCGGCGAGGTCTACAACCTCGCGGCTCCCTCGTTCGTCCCCGCGTCTTGGCAACTGCCGGTGGAGACCGCAGAGTTCGCCGCAGTCGGCGCAACATCGCTGCTGGAAGCGATCAGGACAGTCGATCCCGCGATTCGCTTCTATCAGGCGTCGTCCAGTGAGATCTTCGGCGAGCCACGCCAGAGCCCCCAGACAGAGGAAACGCCTCTCGAGCCGGTGACGCCCTACGGCGTCGCGAAGGCATACGCGCACTTCATCGTCAGCTCGTATCGCCGCCAGTACGGCTTGTTCGCATGCTCGGGGATCCTCTACAACCACGAGTCGCCCCGACGGCCGCTGGAGTTCCTGCCGCGCAAGGTCGCGCATGGCGCTGCCGCCATCTCCCTCGGTCTTCAGGAGGAGCTCGTCCTCGGGGATCTCGACGCTCGCCGCGACTGGGGCTATGCGGGCGACTACGTGCGTGCGATGTGGCTGATGTTGCAGGAGGACGAGCCCCGGGATTACGTGGTTGCGTCCGGCGAGAGCCATTCCGTGCTGGAACTCGTGCAGTGCGCCTTCGCGCACGTTGGGCTCGACTGGGAGGAGCACGTCCGTGTCGATCCTGCGCTGCAGCGCGGGGCGGCGGAGCTTCACCGGCTGGTCGGCGACGCATCGCGTGCGCACGGCAGGCTCGGCTGGCGGCGGGAGTTCGATTTCGAGCAGATTGTGCATCTGCTTGTCGACGCCGATCTCGAACGCCTGCGTATTCCCGCAACTAGCATGGAACGATGAGCCAGGGCCGCCGGCTGACGATCGACGGTGTCGAGATCCACGACGGCAGCGCGTGCTACGTCGTCGCAGAGATCGGCAACAACCATCAGGGCAGTCTCGAGCAGGCGAAGCAGCTCGTGAATGCGGCCAAGGAGTGCGGCGCCGACGCCGTCAAGCTCCAGAAGCGCGCGAATCGCACTCTTTACACGCGCGAGTTCTTCGATCAGCCGTACGACAACGAGTCGAGCTTCGGGCACACCTATGGTGAGCATCGCGAGGCGCTCGAGCTCTCGCCGAGCGACCTGGCAGAGCTGCAAGCCCATGCGCGCGAGGTCGGCATCACATTCTTCGCGACTGCGTTCGACTTCGAGAGCGCCGACCAGCTTGCAGAGGTCGGTGTTCCGGCGTTCAAGTTCGCATCGGGCGACATCCGCAACACGCCGCTGCTTCGTCATGTCGCCGCCTTCGGGAAGCCGCTGATTCTTTCCACCGGGGGTGCCGACATGGCGGACGTCGAGCGCGCGGTCGAAGCGATCCTGCCGATCAACGACCAGCTCTGCATCCTCCAGTGCACGGCCGCCTACCCCGCCGACACGGACGACCTGAACCTGAACGTCATCACCACGCTGCGCGAGCGGTTCCCAAGCCTCGTGATCGGGCTGTCCGATCACCAGAACGGCATCGCCATGGCTCTCGTGGCCTACATGCTCGGCGCGCGCGTGATCGAGAAGCACTTCACGCTCAACCACGCAGCAAAGGGCACGGACCACGCGTTCTCCCTGATGCCCGAAGGCATGCGGAAATTGGTCCGTGACCTGCAGCGCGTTCCCGGCGCGCTCGGCGACGGCGTCAAGCGCACGCTCGAGCTCGAGGAGGCGCCGATTCGAAAGATGGGCAAGAAGCTCGTCGCCTCGCGCGAGCTCGACGAAGGGCACGTTCTGGCCGCGGAGGATGTCGCGATCAAGTCTCCGGCAGACGGAGGATTGGCTCCGTACGAGCTCGACCGTATCGTCGGGCTCCGCCTGCGCAGGCGGTTGGCGCCGGACGAGAATCTCGCGCTCGCCGACCTCGAGCCGGTCGAGGAACCGGTCGCGGCGCACGCAGCTCCGCGCCCGTGACCGAGCTCGGGCCGCTGCTCGAGCGGGTGCGATTCGCGGTGTTCGACTTCGACGGCGTGTTCACGGACAACCGTGTCTGGGTCAACGAGCTGGGCGACGAGACGCTTGCATTCTCACGGAGCGACGGCCTGGGCTTGCGGCGCCTCGAAGAGGTCGGCGTCCGGCCGCTGATCGTGTCGATGGAGCGGAACCCGATCGTCGGCGCACGGGCGATGAAGCTGCGCGTCGACTGCGTGCAGGGAGTCGAGGACAAGCTCGCCGTCCTCCGCGAGCGCACAGGCGAGCTCGGCGTCGCGCTCGAGGACACTGCCTATGTCGGCAACGACATCAACGATGCCGAGTGCCTGCGCGCAGTCGGAGTGCCGGTCGTTCCCGCGGACGCCTGGCCCGAGGTCAAGCCGCTCGCACGCTGGGTGCTGACGCGCGCCGGTGGCACCGGCTGCGTGAGAGAGTTCTGCGACGCGGTGTGGGAGGCGCAACAGTCGTGACCGATCTGTTCTCACTCGATGGTCGGGTGGCCGTCGTCACCGGCGGTGCCGGCCAGGTGGGCGGCGAGATCGCGCGTGGGCTGGCCGCCTGCGGGGCCGAGGTCGCAATCTTCGACATCGCGGAGGCTGCGGAAGGCGAACGGGTGCAGAGCTTCGTTGTCGACGTCACGGATCGCGCCGCCATCGAGCGTGCAACGGCCGAGCTCTCCGGCGCGCCGCACATTCTCGTGAATGCCGCGGCGCTCGACTCGCCGCCCGACGCGCCGGCGGAAGAGGTCGGACCGTTCGAGGACTATCCGGCGGAGTCGTTCGACCGCGTAATGCAGGTGAACGTGAAGGGAACCTTGCTCGCATGTCAGGTGATCGGAGCGCGCATGGCAGACGAGGGCCGCGGCTCGATCGTGAACGTATCCTCGATCTACGGAATGCTCTCGCCCGTCCAGGATCTCTACGACTTCCGGCGCGACGGCGGCGAGACGTTCTTCAAGCCGGTCGCGTACTCCGTCTCGAAGTCCGCGCTGTACAACCTCACGCGTTACCTCGCCACGTACTGGGCCAAGAGCGGGGTGCGCGTGAACACGCTGACCCTGGCGGGAGTCTGGAACGGGCAGCCGCAGAAGTTCCTCGACGCGTACACGGCGCGCATGCCGCTCGGACGGATGGCCGAGGCGAGCGAGGTCATCGGCCCGGTCGTCTTCCTTTCTTCGGATGCGTCGTCCTACGTGACGGGTGCGAATGTTGTCGTCGACGGCGGCTGGTCGGCCTGGTAGTCGCGGCGGTCGATGCGGACCCAGTCGGCCGGCGAGTCCTGTAGCCAGGGCCCCGGCGCGACGACGATCTTCGCGGGGCTCGGGTCGAGCCACGCGCCCCACCAGCTGAAGGTGCTGTCTGCGAGCACGTGATGGTCGCAAAGAGTCATCAGGTGCATCTCAGCGCCCCGGGTTGCGCCCACGAGGACGTCGTGGTCGTTCAACCTAAGATTCGTCTTGCACCACTCGGGGTTGTCGGTGAAGACGAAGAGGCGCACGCTGCCGACTCCGGATCCGAGCGCGTCGAGCGCCCGGCTGTAGTACTCCGGCTCGAGCGTCCCCAGCCGGCGGACGTGGATCGACACGGTCGGCACCGGCGACTCGTGGATCTCCCGCGCCAGCTCGGACTGTTCTTCCACGATCGCGGGGCGAAAGACGAAGTCGCGGCGGACCTGCGCTTCCTCCGTTTCGAAGTACACGAGCTTCTCCCAGTTCCCGCGGAGGTAGGCATTGTCGGGCGTCTGGAGAGGGTCGGCACCTGCCTCTTGGAGCAGCGGCCGGCGGCTCGGAAGTACCGACCGCCGCAGGCGGGCAACCTGTTCGACGCGAGCGAGGGGCGCCTCGAGCTGAAAGCAGCCGAGCTCATAGACGTCCTCGCCTTCGCCGTCGACCAAGGTCGAGTCGAGCGTGAGCTGTGTCCCGTGCCTGGCCGCGAGAGCGCGCCCTGTGGCGTACTGGAACATCTGGTTGCCGAGGTCGCCTGAGAGCTGGACGACGATCATCCGTCCGGTGAGTGTACGTTCGTGGCCGTGCGCTCCGAGATCCAGAACATCGTCGACGGCCGCTCTGTCGAAGCAGCCGGCGGTGAGCGGTTCGAGAAGTTCGGGCCGGCCGACGGCTCGCTGCTCTGCACCGTTGCGCGCTCCGGTGGGCCCGACGTCGTGGCCGCGGTTGCATCCGCCCGCGCTGCTCAGCACTCATGGGCGGCGCGTACACCTGTGGAGCGCGGCGAGCTGGTGCGCGAGTTGGCGCTCGCGCTGCGTGACCGTCGTGAGGCCGCTGCGGCGATCGTTGCCGAGGAGACTGGGAAGTCGATCGAGTTGGCCCTCGGCGAGGCGGACGCCGCTGTCGAGATGGGCTTCTTCGTCGCCGGCGAGGGACGTCGCCTCTACGGGCGCACGACCACATCGGCGATGCCGAATCGCACCGTCATGGCGATCCGGCGTCCCGTCGGTGTCGCAGGCCTGATCGTCTCATTCAACACGCCGCTGCCGAACTACGCCTGGAAGGTGTTTCCTGCGGTGTTCTGTGGAAATGCGGCTGTGCTCAAGCCGTCCGAGCACACACCTGCCTCGGCAGCGTTCTTCGGCGAGCTTTGCAACGAGCTACTGCCGCCGGGCGTGCTCAACGTCGTCCACGGTCTCGGCCCCGAGGCCGGGCCGCCGCTCGTCGAGTCGACCGAGGTCGACCTCGTCAGCTTCACGGGCTCGGCGGAGACGGGGCGGTGGATCGCCGAACGCGCCGGGCGCAGGCTCGCGAAGGTCGTGCTCGAGCTCGGCGGCAAGAACGCACTCGTCGTCTGCGACGACGCCGACCTCAACTGTGCCGTCGAATGGTCGCTGGCGTCCGCGTTCTCGAACGCGGGGCAGCGGTGTGCGGCGGCGAGCCGGATCGTTGTGTTCGACTCCGTCTACGACGAGTTTCGCAAGCGTTTCGTCGAGGGCGCGCGCAGCTTCGAGCCGGGGCCGGTCATCAGCGAGCCGAGTCTCGAGCGCATCCTCGCTGCGCTCGGGGGCGCAAACGTGGTGGCCGGCGGTGAGCGGCTCGATCGTCCCGGCTGGTGGCTGGCTCCGACGGTGGTCGAAGACGTGCCGCCCGACGCGGCTCTCTCCTGCACGGAGCTCTTCGGCCCGGTCGCGATCCTCTATCGCGTGCGCGACCTCGACGCGGCGATCGCGCTCGTGAACGACTCGCCGTACGGGCTGACGTCGGCGATCCACACCGCAAGCCTCCACCGTGCGATGCGCTTCGCCGACGAGGTCGAAGCGGGCGTCGTGGTCGTGAACGGCGGCACGCACGGCAGCGAGCCGCACATGGGCTTCGGCGGCGTCAAGCAGTCCGGCACGGGCTGGCGCGAAGCCGGCGTCGAGGCGCTCGACGTCTACACGGAGTGGAAGTACGTCAATCTCATCGCCGATCCGGCCAAGACGTGATCGGCCGTCTGTGGAGACCTCGTCACAGTCTCGTCAGGGTGTCTGACACCAGGCCGTGGCCCGCCGGGACGGTGGGTGCAACGGCTAGATCTGCACGAGCGAGGCGCGTCGCACGTCGCGGCGTCATCCTTACGGCACGGTGTCAGACACCCGGTCGTGGGTTTTGAAGACGTGACGACACGAGGCACGGTCGCTGTGCTCGGACCCGGAGCAGTCGGCGTGGCGCTCGCCGTGCCCCTCGCCGAGGCCGGCATCGACGTCGTCTGCATCGCCCGCCCCGCCACGGCTGCTGCGATCGCGTCCCAGGGACTGTCGCTGAGACACGGCTCCCTCGTCAGAACCGCGCGGCCCCGCGCCGTCGAGGAGCTGCACGAGCCCGTCGATCTGCTGCTCGTCACGGTGAAGGCCACCGGGCTCGAGGACGCGCTCGCCAGAATCAAGTCGACGCCCACCGTCGTGCTGCCCCTGCTGAACGGGCTCGAGCACGTCGACACGATTCGACGCCGGCTCGACGGCAGCGTGCTCGCCGGGAGCATCGGGAAGCTCGAGGCGTACCGCGACGGCTCGACGGAGGTCGTGCAGACAACCGCGGCTCCTCTGATCACCCTCTTCCCCGAGGACGGTGCGGCCGACCTGCTGCGCGAGGCCGGGCTCGAGGTCCGGGCCGGCGAAAGCGAGCGGGCGGTCCTCTGGGAGAAGACCGCCCGGCTGGCTCCTCTCGCGGCGGCGACCGCGATCACGCAACAGACTCTGGGCGAGCTTCGCAGCGACGACGCCTGGCGCTCCACCCTCGAAGCGGCGGTGAGCGAGGCGTGCGCGGTCGCCGCCGCGGACGGGGTCACCGTGAACGAGGCGGCTCAGTGGGAGATCCTTGACACGATGCCCGCCAGCGTGACCACCTCGACGGCACGGGACGCAGCTGCGGGGCGCCCAACCGAGCTCGACGCGATCCTCGGCGCCGTCGTGCGCGCGGCGAAGCGGCTCGACGTCCGCGCTCCCACATTGGCGGGCCTGCTGGCCGAAGCGGAGGACGCATGCCGAGCGCAATCGCACTGATCCCCGCGCGTTCGGGGTCAGAGCGCGTCAAGGACAAGAACGTTCGCCCGCTCGCGGGGCACCCGCTCCTCGCCTACGCGATCGCGACCGCGCGCCAAGCAGGCCTCTTCGACCGAGTCGTCTGCTCCACGGACAGCGGCAAGATCGCGGAGGTCGCGCAGCGCTACGGCGCGGACATCCCGTTCCTGCGTCCGTCCGAGCTCGCAACCTCCACGTCGCCCGACATCGAATGGCTGAAGTACACGCTCGAACAGCTCGGGGAGCATTACGACCTCTTCGCAATCGTCCGCGCGACGAATCCGTTCAGAGGTCCGGACGTGCTGCAACGAGGGCTCCAGCAACTGCTGGCTACTCCGGAAGCCGACTCGATCCGCGCGGTCGAGCTCGTGAAGCAGCACCCGGGAAAGATGTGGGTCGTCGACGGGAAGGTGATGCGGCCCTTGCTCGAACAGAACCATCTGGACCCCGCCTGGCACGCCGGCCAGTACCAGGCCCTGCCAGAGATCTACGTTCAGAACAGCGCGCTCGAGATCGCGTGGACGCGCGTCGTCTCGCAGACCGGAACGCGCGAGGGGCGGGTCGTGGCCCCGTTCTTCACGAAAGACCACGAAGGCTTCAACGTCGACGACGAGGAGGACTGGGCCCGCGCCCGTGCGTTGGTCGACTCGGGCGAGGCCACGTTGCCCGGAGTCGAGCGGCCGTCGCCGTCGCGTCCGTATCCTGCCGCGGAATGAAGGTCGCGCAGCTCGAGACGCTCTACTGCGACGCCGGCTGGCGTCCGTGGATCTTCCTCAAGGCCACGACCGACGACGGCGCAGTCGGCTGGGCCGAGATCACCGACTCGCACGGTTCGCCGCGGGGCCTGGCGGGGATCGTCGAGGACCTCGCGCCGCACGTGGTCGGACGCGACCCGCGCGCGGTCGAGCGGATCGTGTGGGATCTCTTCCGCGCGACCCGGCAAAGCCCCGGGTCCGTGATCCAGAAGGCAATTGGTGGCATCGAGAACGCGCTGCTCGATCTCAAGGGCAAGGCGCTCGGCGTTCCGGTCTACGAGCTCTTCGGCGGACCGACGCGCGACGACGTCGACGTCTACTGGTCACATTGCGGGACGACACGCGCCCGCGCCTGGGAGGTGACGAACACCGAGAAGCTCGCGTCGTATGAAGACGTCTTCAAGCTTGGCGCCGAGGTCGTGGAACGCGGCTTCTCCGCCTTCAAGACGAACATCGTCATCCCCGGTGACGAGCCGCAGGTGCTGATGCCCGGCTTCCACGGCGACGGGCTCGACCGCAATCCGTCGCCCGAGTTGGAGGACGCCCTCGTGCTCTTGCTCGACGCGTTCGCCGA
>JALYLY010000127.1 GCA_030773975.1 Actinomycetota bacterium
CAGTCGCACTCGGGCAAACCAGCGCGAGCGCTCCCTGCGTCCTTGCATCGCTTGGTGCCCGCGACCCGGGCATCCGGCAATGGAACCGGCAGGGCCACCAGTAGCGGTGGCGGAGCTGCTCGAGTACCTGGCACGGCAGCTTGTCGACGAGCCGGACGCCGTGCGCGTCGAGCGAGTCGACGAGGCAGACGCGGTAGTGCTTCGCCTGCATGTCGCGCAAGACGATCTCGGCAAGGTGATCGGCCGCCAGGGACGGATTGCGCGCGCGTTGCGCACGATCGTCCGTGCGGGGAGCGTGCGCGAGCATCGCCGCGTGCAGCTCGAGATCGTCGACTAGACGAGCGGCGGTCCCGTGAACACGTCTGAGACCGTCGTCGTCGGACGTGTCGGCAAGTCGCACGGTCTCGACGGCTCGTTCGTCGTCGAGAACGCGAGCGACGTGCCCGAACGCTTCGAGGTGGGGGCCGAGCTGATAGTCGAAGGTAAGCCCGCGAAAGTCGTTGCGCGCAGACATGCGCGTGGACGTCCGGTGATCCGCCTCGACCGGCGCGTGCCTCGAGGAGCTCAGCTGGAGGTTCCGCGGGAAGCGCTGGCACCGGCGGGCGAGGACGAGTACTACGTGTTCCAGCTGGTCGGCCTGCGCGTCCAGGAGGACGGCGGAGACGAGCTCGGGACGGTGACGGACGTGGTACCGGGCGTGGCGAACGACGTGCTCGAACTCGACTCCGGGATCGCGCTGCCGATGGTGGAGGACTGTGTGCGCGTGGTCGATCTTTCCGCCGGGCGGATCCTGGTTGCCCCCGGGTTCTCCGAAAGTGCCAGCTAACCTGGGTCGCTCGCCCGTGCAGCTCGACGTCTTCACTCTGGTTCCGCATGCCTTCGCCTGGCTGACGGAGCAACGCCCGGTCGCCACCGTCCTCGGCACCGAGCTCGATCTGCGGCTCTTCTCGTACCGCGACACCACGCCGCTTCGCGCCGCACAGGTGGACGACGAGCCTTACGGCGGCGGCGCAGGCATGGTCCTGCGGGTCGATGTCGTCGCAGCCGCGCTCGACACCGTCTACGACGGCCTGCCCGATCGGCGTGTCATCGCGTTGACGCCGCAGGGCCGTCAGCTGACGCAGGACGTCGTGGAAGAACTGGCGGAGGAGGAGCGGCTCACTCTGCTGTCCGCCCGCTTCGAGGGATTCGACGAGCGCGTCGTGCAACATCTCGCGTCGGACGCGATCTCGATCGGGCCGTACGTGCTGTCGAACGGCGACCTTCCGGCGATGGTCCTCGTCGACGCGATCGCGCGCAGGCTGCCCGGAGCGATCAAGGAGGAGTCGGGTGCGTTCGAGAGCTTCTCAGCCGAGCTCGACGGTGGTCTGGAATATCCCCACTACACGCGTCCCTCCGAGTTCCGCAGCTGGCACGTTCCGGAGGTTCTGCTTTCTGGCGACCACGGAAAGATCGAGGAATGGCGACGGGAACAGAGTCGGCGGCGGACCGTCACGTGAGCGACCACTACGCGTTGCTCGGCGTGCGGCCCGACGCGTCGCCGCAGGAGATCGAGTCGGCCTACCGTCGCGGCGCACTCGAGCTCGGCTACCAGGACGGCGCCTGGCGTGAACTGAGAGACGCGTACGACGTCTTGCGCGATCCGGAAGGGCGCACGAGATACGACGCCGAGAGGGACGGATTCGGCCCGCCGAAGACAGCTCTGCAGAAGAAGTCGCACAACCCGATCGACCGCCTCTTCCCGAATCTCCCCCACGGCTGGCGGGTCGGGATCGACTGGGTCGTGACGATTGCGGGCGCCATCGCGATCGTCCTCGCGATCAAGGCCTGGATCGTGAATCCGTATCGCATCCCGTCGTCGTCGATGGAGCCGACGCTGCACTGCGCGCGGCCGGCCCAGGGCTGCGAGGCGGCCACTTCGGACCGGGTGCTGGCGAACCGCTTCATCTACCGCTTCCGCAACCCGAAGCGGGGCGAGATCGTCGTGTTCACGACGCCGAGCCTGGCTAAGCAGGAGTGCGGCTCCGAAGGAACGTTCGTCAAGCGGCTGATCGGGTTGCCCGGCGACGTCTGGGAGGAGCGAGCCGGCTACGTCTACATCGACGGGAAGAAGCTGAACGAGCCGTACGTCAAAGCGGACCGGCGCGACACCCAGACCCTCAGCCTGCGGGACATCCCGCCCAGGAACACCTACACCCGGATTCCGAAGGACTACTACCTGATGATGGGAGACAACCGGAGCTCCTCCTGCGACTCGCGCCGCTGGGGCCTGGTGCCGCGCAAGAACCTGATCGGCAAGGTCTTCGCCACGTACTGGCCACCGGGCCGGATCTCCTTCCACTAGGCACTCTTTCTTTCGGTAGGATTCCGCCCCGGCCTTCGGGCCGTCCTCTTATGAGCAAGGTGATCGAAGCACTCGAGCGCGCCCAGTTGCGCGGTGACATCCCGAAGTTCAAGGCGGGGGACACGGTCCGCGTCCACTTCAAGGTGATCGAGGGCCAGCGGCAGCGCATCCAGGTCTTCGAGGGCATCGTGATCAAGCGCCAGGGCGCCGGCGCCCGGGAGACGTTCACCGTCCGCAAGCAGTCGTTCGGCGTCGGAGTCGAGCGCACGTTTCCGCTCCACACGCCGAAGATCGAGAAGATCGAGGTCGCCGCGGTCGGCGACGTCAACCGCGCGAAGCTGTACTACCTCCGCGGCAAAGTCGGCAAAAAGGCCCGCATCCGCGAGTTGCGCCAGGACGTCGTCCGCGCACCCAAGGGCGCGCCGGCAGCCGAACCCGCGGAAGTCGCTGAGAGCGACATTCCGGCCGACACGCCGGCAGAGCCCGCCGAGTAGACGGCTATCCTCGGCGCCGTGGCGCCCACGAAAACAGGCCAGAAGCTCCTGAAGTTCGACCGGCAGCTCGGGGCCCGGCTGGTCGCGGGAACCGACGAGGCTGGTCGCGGCTGCCTGGCGGGGCCGCTGGTGGTTGCGGGCGTGCTGCTCGACTACGGCTGCCTGCGCGACCACAAAGTGCGACCGCTCGGGTATCTCAACGACTCGAAGCAGTGCTCGCCGGAGCGTCGCGAAGAGCTTTTCCACGCGGTGCTGGGGTGCGCGGAGCAGGTGGTCGTGCGGGTGATTCCCCACGGCGCGATCGATCGCAACGGCTTGCACAAATCGAACCTCGCGGCGATGCGCGAGATCCTGCACGCGCTGTCGCCGCCAGCCGAAGCGTGCCTCGTCGACGGCTTCCGCCTTGGCCCGACGGCGCCTCCGCACAGGGCCATCGTCGACGGTGACGAGAAGAGCGCCGCGATCGCCGCGGCCTCGATCGTCGCCAAGGTGACGCGCGACCGGGTCATGCGCAGGATGGATGCGCTCTTCCCGCACTATGGCTTCTCCTCGCACGTGGGGTACATAACGCCCGGCCATTCGAAGATCGTGCGCGAGCGTGGACCATCGCGCATTCACCGCCGCTCCTTTCAGGCGATGTGTTACCTGAAAGAAGAAGAGCTGGCGGCACTGTCCGCCTGACGGCCTCGGGCATAAATTCGCGAGCCGTGACAGACATGTCACGGCTGCGCGGCGTAGCCTCGCGTCGTGTCTTTGCGTCCCGGCAAGCGCGCCGAGCAGCGCGCGGTGTGGTGGTATCGCGTGCGCGGTTACAGAATCCTGGCGACGAACGCCTGGGTCGCCGGCTACGAGCTCGACATCATCGTTCGCCGGGGCCGGCGGCTCATCTTCTGCGAGGTGAAGGAGAAGCTGGGCGAGCGGTTCGGCGACCCCCTCGAGATGGTGGATGACGAGAAGCAGCGTCGCCTCCGACTCGCGGCCGACGCCTGGCTCGCCCGCCATCCGGAGACGAGCGGGCTGCAGGTCTCCTTCGACGTGATCGCCATCCGCAGCGGCCAATTGGAGCGGGTGGCCGAGGCTTTCTGACCCCGGCGTCGAACTGGCGCGGGTGGCCCCGACGCAGGACGCCCTGTACGCCGAGCTCGACCTTGCCCTCTCCTGGTCGGAGCGCGACCTTCCCGAACGGGAGCGGACGAAGCATGTCCACCGGCTCCATCCGTATCTCGGCAAGTTCATCCCGCAGCTCGTGGAGATCCTGCTGGGGAGATATTTCCGGCCGGGCCAACACGTTCTCGATCCGTTCGCCGGTTCTGGAACGACGCTCGTGCAGGCGCTCGAGAGCGGGCTCGATGCCACCGGTGTCGACGTCGCAGCGTTCAACTGCCTGCTCACGGACGTCAAGACCCGTTCGTACAACCCATTCGTGCTGGAACAGGAGCTGCGAGCGGTACACGCACGCGTCGGTGAGACAGCAGCCGAGCGTCCATCCGCCTACATTCGCCGCTGGTTCGCGCCGCAGGCCGCACGCGAGCTGCTCGGCTTTCGCGCCCTGATCGACGACTGCGAGCACGCGGACGTGCTCCGCGTCGTCCTCGCCCGCGCCGCGAGATCCGCGCGCCGCACGACCCACTTCGATCTCGAATTTCCTCGTGAGCCGCAGCTCGAGCCCTACTGGTGTCACAAGCATCGACGGGAGTGCCGGCCCGTCGAGACGGCGTCGCAGTTCCTGCGCCGGTACACGCTCGACACGCTGGCGCGGCTGAAGGAGTTCTCGCGTGTCCGCGCCCGCGGCCGCGTCGCCTCTGTCATCCACGGCGATGTGCGCGAGGAGCGGTTGCCGGGCCGCTACGACGGTGTGCTCACCTCGCCTCCGTACCCGGGCCTGATCGACTACCACGAGCAGCATCGCTACGCGTACGAGCTGCTCGGTCTCGACGATCGCCGCGAGCTCGAGGTCGGCGCGGCCGCCGCGGGGAATTCCCGGGCGGCTCTGGCCGCCTACTCCGAAGGGATCGTCGAGGTGTTGCTCAACACGAAGTCCGTGCTGCGGCGAGGCGCACCGATCGTGATCGTCGTCAACGACCGCCGCGAGCTTTACCCGGAGATCCTGGAAGGCGCAGGCCTTCGGCTCGAAGAACGTCTGCGCCGTCACGTGAATCGGCGGACCGGTCGACGTGCGGGCGAGTATTTCGAAGACGTGCTGATCGCGCGCTGAGCTGATACAGAGACGTCACAGCTGTCCGCGTAGCCTCGGAGCGTGCTCGCGCGCGCGGTCACCTTTGCCCTCGTCGGCCTCGAGCCGCGGCGGGTGGAGGTGGAGGCGCATCTTCAGGGTGGCACGCCCTCGCTGACCATCGTCGGGCTTGCCGACCGTGCCTGCCAGGAGGCGAGGCAGCGGGTACGTAGCGGGATCATCTCCGCAGAGCTGGAGTTTCCGGGCGGCCACGTCACGGTTAACCTGGCACCGGCTGAACTTAAGAAGGAAGGCTCCGGATTCGACCTGCCGATCGCCCTGGCGTTACTGGCTGCGTCGCACCAGCTTCCGCGCGACCGCCTCGCTGAGCACGCTTCGTGCGGCGAGCTCGCACTCGACGGGCGCCTGCGTCGTGTCGGCGGTGTGCTTGCCGTCGCCGAGGGCGCGCGTCGTGCCGAACTGGACCACATCATCTGTCCGTACGAAGCGTGTGCCGAGGCTGCCTTGGCAGGCGTCGAGCCCATCGGAATGCGCCACCTTGCGGATGCGGTCGCGTATCTCCGCGGAGAGCTCGAGCCGCCGGAGTACGTCGTGGGCAACGGCAAGCCGCGGCGGCGTCCACTCGATCTTGCGGATGTCCGCGGTCAGGAACGCGGACGGCGCGCGCTCGAGCTGGCGGCGGCCGGCCGTCACAACCTGTTGCTCGGAGGCCCGCCGGGTACGGGCAAGACGATGCTCGCCCGTCGGCTGCCGGGGATCCTGCCGCCGCTGGAGGAGGAGCAGGCGCTCGAGGTGACGCGGATCCACTCGGTCGCGGGTCTCGTCGACCCCGACCATCCGTTGATCGGGTACGCGCCGTTTCGCGCGCCGCATCACAGTGCGTCGACGGCTGCCATTGTCGGCGGCGGACCGAGGTTGAGGCCGGGCGAGGCGAGCCTTGCGCATCGAGGCGTGCTGCTGCTCGACGAGCTCGCGGAGTTCCAACGTCCGGCGCTCGAGGCGCTGCGGCAGCCGCTCGAGGACGGCGAGCTCGTCGTCGCTCGTGCGGCGGGCAGTGTCCGCTTTCCGGCTCGGTTCCAGCTCGTCGGAACGATGAACCTATGTCCGTGTGGAGCACGTGGGGATCCGGGTGCGCAATGCAGCTGCTCGGCACAGAGATTGGCCCGCTATCGAGACAAGCTCTCGCGGGCGCTGCTCGACCGCTTCGACCTGGTCGTCACGATTCCGCGCGCCCGCGCGCTCGAGCTGCAGGGCGGTCCCGGGGAGAGATCGGATCCCGTACGTTCCCGCGTCGTCGCGGCGCGTCTGCGCCTCGAGGAGACTGCGCCCAAGCGGACTTCCGCTGCCGACGAACTGTTGACGCGGGCCGTCGAGCGGCTCCCGCTCTCGGGCCGAGGCCGCGCGAAGGTCGCCGGCGTCTCGCGCACGATCGCGGCGCTGGCCGACTCCGACGCAGTCCTGCCGGAGCACGTCGCCGAGGCGCTCGCCTATCGCGCTCCCTCCGAGCTCGCAACGCCATGAGAATCTTGCTCAGGCGCGAGCTGCCGCCGCTGCTGCGCGCGATCCACGATCCACCGGCCCGGCTCTATCTCAGAGGGAACGGTGACGTGACGTTGCTCGCGGAGCCTGCGGTCGCGATCGTGGGCGCACGCGCGTGCTCACCCTACGGCGCCCAGGTTGCGCGCATGCTCGGCCGCGAGCTCGCCAGCGCCGGAGTAGTGGTCGTGAGCGGGCTCGCGCGCGGGATCGACGGCGAGGCGCATCGCGGTGCATTGGAAACCGACGGCCACACGGTTGCGGTGCTCGGCTGCGGCATCGATCGCGACTACCCGGCCGCGCACACGATGCTCGCACGTTCGATCGGCGAGCGATCGCTCATCGTGTCGGAGTACGAGGCCGGGGTGGAGCCTGCACGGTGGCGCTTCCCGGCGCGCAACAGAATCATCGCCGGCCTCTGCGCTGCAACCGTCGTCGTCGAGGCACGAGAGCGGAGCGGCGCGCTGATCACCGCCGACTTCGCGCTCGAGGAGGGCAGAGAGGTGTTCGCAGTCCCCGGTGAGATCACCTCCGCGTTGTCCGTCGGGGCGAACGCACTCTTGCGGCTCGGCGCGACTCCGCTGACGGCGGCAGCTGATGTCCTCGAATCGTTCGGAATCCAATCGCCAGCGAACCGAACGATCGAAGGGAATCCACTCTTGGACCTTCTGCCCGCAACCGCGGACGAGCTCGTGCAGAAGACAGGACTAGGCGTCGGGGAGGTGGTCGCCGCCCTCGCTGAGCTCGACGTCGCCGGCCTGGTGTCGGAAGGAGAGGGGATCTACCGACGACTCGCGTAGCGCAGTTCCGACTTTTGTAGGAGGCGAAGTTCGTTCTTGCGGCCGAGGCGCAGGGCGGCACTCGGCGCGTACCGTTAGGTTCATGATCGAAGCGACGAACCTGACCAAGAACTACGGTGAGAAGCGGGCTATCAGCGACATCTCGTTCGAGGTTCGTCCGGGCATCGTGACGGGCTTTCTGGGACCGAACGGCTCCGGGAAGTCGACGACGATGCGGCTGATCCTCGGGTTGGACGCTCCGACGTCCGGTGACGTGCGTGTCAACGGTAAGCATTACCGCGACCACGCGGCGCCGCTGCACGAGGTCGGAGCGCTGCTCGAGGCGAGCTCGGTCCATACGGGTCGGTCGGCGTACAACCATCTGCTCGCGCTCGCACAGACGCACGGGATTGGACGCGGCCGCGTGCAGCAGATGATCGAGCTCGTCGGTCTTCACGACGTAGCGCGGAAGCGGGCTGGGCAGTTCTCGCTGGGCATGGGCCAGCGGCTCGGGATTGCGACCGCGTTGCTCGGCGATCCCGCGACGGTGATGCTCGACGAGCCCGTGAACGGGCTCGACCCGGAGGGCGTCCATTGGATTCGCAACCTGCTCAAGCAGCTGGCTGCGGAGGGGCGGACCGTGTTCGTCTCGTCGCATCTGATGAGCGAGATGGCCGTCACGGCTGATCATTTGATCGTGATCGGGCGGGGCCAGCTGATCGCCGACATGAGCGTCGAGGAGTTCGTGCAGAAGGCATCTGGGAAACGGGTGCGCGTGCGGACTCCTCAGGCGACACGCCTGCGCGAGTTGGTGCTTGGCCCTCACGTCTCGGTGGCGAGCACCGAGTCGGGCGTGATCGAGGTGGAGGGACTCACGGCGGAGAAGGTGGGCGAGATCGCCGCTGCGCACACGATCGTGCTACACGAGCTGACCCCGGTCCAGGCGTCGTTGGAGGAAGCATTCATGGAATTGACGCGCGACGAAGTCGAGTTCAAATCCGTCGGAGGCGATCCCGCAGAAAGCGAGGAACTGGCGGCATGAGCAGCGCAATCGCACCCATAGCGCTTCCACGTCTCGAGGAGCGGAGCCGGGTTACGCAAGCCCGGGTTGCACTGTCGGAGTGGACGAAGTTCGTTTCGCTTCGCTCAACGCGCTGGTCGCTCGGAGTCGGGATGCTGCTCACGATCGCTCTGCCGGTCGTGTTCGCCGCCGTGACAGCGTCGCATTGGGCGCACATGTCGGCGGCGGAACGAGCTGATCGACACCCGCTCGACATCGCCCTTGCCGGGGTGAACATCGCGCAGCTCGCGATTGCGGTACTCGGCGTGCTCGTGATCAGCGGTGAATATTCGACGGGGATGATTCGCTCGTCGCTGATCGCGGTGCCGAAGCGGCTTCCCGTGCTGTGGGCCAAGGTCGCGGTCTACGCTGCCGTGTCGTTCATCTTGACTCTGCCGGCGGTGATCATCGCGTTCGTCGCGAGCCAGGCCATTCTCTCACGTCATCACATTCTGCAGATCTCATTCGGAGATCCGGGCGTTGCACGGTCCGTGCTTGGCGGTGCGCTCTATGTGACTCTCGTGGGGATTTTCGCGCTCGGCATTGGCTCGATTCTGCGAAACACGGCCGGCGGGATCGCGGCGTTCGCGGGGATCTTCTTCGTCATTCCCCCGCTGATGAGCATCCTCCCGACGAGTTGGAACAACGCGATCAGCCAGTACTTGCCGAGCGAGGCAGGGCGACAACTGTTCTCGCTGCATCAGGCGGCGCATTCGCTCTCGCCCTCGGCGGGTGGAGTGCTGATGCTCGGCTACTGCGCCCTGGCGGTCGCCGTGGCCGCAGTGTTGCTCGTGCGTCGCGACGCTTAGCGGCGTACTGCACACCGGACCCCTGGGCGTTACGGTGGAGCCTCGATGATCTGGAGCTGGCTGCACCGCCACCCACGGCTCGTCGATGTCTCGATCGTCGGGGTTCTTCTCGTCCTCGGGCTCGGCGCCACGATCAGAAACGGACACGGAGCGACGGGAATCGTGCTCAGCGTCGCCGAGACAGCACCTCTGCTCGTTCGCCGCCGCTATCCGGTTGCCGTTGTGGTCGTGGTGACGGCCGTGGTGCTCGCGTCGATCGCCGCGGGTGCCTGGGTTATCCCGCTACAGCTCGCGGTCGCCCTCTACACGCTCACGTCCCTTCGTGAGCAGCGTGGCGAACGAGCAGTCGGAGTCGCGGCGATCCTTGCGGTCGCGATCACCGTCCTCTCCGTCGGCAAAATCGAGTTCGGCGCGGGCGCCGCTCGCGTCGTCTTTCTGATCGCGGCGGCGCTGCTCGGGGACAGCATCCGCTCGCGCCGCGCCTACGTCCGCGAGATCGAGGAGAAGGCGGACCGGCTCGAGCGAGAGCGAGAAAGCGAGGCGCGGCGCGCAGCCGCCGAAGAGCAGGCACGTATCGCCCGCGAGCTGCACGACATCATCGCCCATGCGCTCAGCGTGATCATCGTCCAGGCAGGCGCGGCCGACGACGCGTTCGAGCTCGATCCCGCGCGCGCTCGGGAACCGATCCACGCGATCGACGCCGCCGCGCGCGCCGCACTCGCCGACCTTCGCCGCGTGCTCGGAATCCTCCAGGAATCCGCCGAATACGAGCCACAACCTGGCCTCGACCAACTCGACCGGCTGATCGACCGTGTTCGCGCGACCGGCCTCGACATCTCGCTCGAGATCGAGGGCCCGCTGCGACCGCTGTCGGCAGCCGTCGAGCTCTCCGCGTTCCGGATCGTTCAAGAGGCTCTGACGAACAGCCTCAAGCACGGCGCGGCTGAGCACGTTCGCGTTGGGATCCGCTACGGCGACAGGCTCGAGCTCGAGATCCGCGACGACGGACACGGTGACGGGAGCGCTGGAGCCGGCACAGGCGGAAACGGCCTGGTCGGGATGCGCCAGCGCGTTGCGCTCCTCGGCGGCGTTCTCTCGGCCGGCCCGGTACGCGGCGGCGGCTACCGCGTCGCCGCAGAGATCCCGATCGACGAAGCCAGATGAAGATTCGGATCGTGATCGCCGATGACCAGGCGCTGGTCCGCAGCGGGTTTCGTCTGATCGTCGACGCGAGGCCGGACCTCGAGGTCGTAGGCGAGGCCGAAGACGGCGAGCAGGCTGTTGCTCTCGTAGAAGAGCTCGAACCGGACGTGATACTGCTCGACATCAGAATGCCGAACATCGACGGGATCGAGGCTACGAAGCGAATCGTTGAATCCGGTAGCGGCACACGCATCCTCGTGCTCACGACCTTCGATCTCGACGAATACGTGTACGGAGCGATTCGAGCCGGCGCGAGCGGCTTTCTTCTCAAGGACGTGCGACCCGGCGAGCTCGTCGACGCGATCCGTGTCGTCGCGAGCGGGAACGCACTGCTCGGGCCGACAGCCGTCGAAAGGCTTCTCCGGCGATTCTCCGTTGCGGTCGACGACCGACCGATAGATACGGCTGCGGTCGGATCGCTGACCGACCGCGAAGCGGAAACCCTCCGACTCCTGGCGAACGGCCTTTCCAACGCCGAAATCGCCGCGACACTCGTCGTGAGCGAGACCACCGTGAAGACCCACGTCTCGAATCTCCTGCGCAAGCTCGGCGTTCGCGACCGGGTTCAGGCCGTCATCGCCGCCTACGACGCCGGTGTCGTCCAGCCAAGGCAGCCCTAACCGTCGGCTCACGTAGCATCGGCTGCGTGGATACGCCCTTCTGGCTCGACGAGCCGTCGCGTCCGGTCGAGTTGCGATCGCAGGACGAAGTCGATGTCGCGGTGATCGGCGCCGGCATCACAGGCGTGTCTTGCGCGCTTGGACTCGCGCGTGGCGGCCTGCGTGTGCGTGTGCACGACGCGCGCGGAATTGCCGAAGGAGCGAGCGGTCGCAACGGCGGCTTCGCGCTCCGCGGCGGCGCGGCGAGGTACGACGTCGCACGTGAGACGTACGGTGCCGAAGCGGCGAAGCAGCTCTGGCAACGCACCGAGGCGGCTCTTGATCGGCTCGAGGCGGTCGCCGGAGATGCGTTCCGGCGCACCGGGAGCCTTCGCCTTGCCGCCGACGACGAGGAGCGCGACGAGATCCGCTTGGAGTACGAAGCGCTGCGCGAGGACGGATTCGCCGCCGAGTGGCGCGACGAGCTGCCGCACCTACGTCCGGAGTTTCGCGGGTCGATCTTTCATCCTCAGGACGGCTCGTTGCAGCCGGGGCGGTTCGTTCGTCGTCTTGCCGAGCAAGCCGGCGCGGAGGGCGTCGCGTTCCGGGAGCACGACCGGGTGGCGTCGCTCGAGGAGCTCGACGCCGAGCAGATCGTGATCGCGACCGACGGATCGGGTCGTGGCCTCCTGCCCGAGCTCGACGACGCAATCTGGCCCGCGCGTGGCCAGGTGATCACGACCGAGCCGTTGGGCGAACAGCTCTTCGACTGCCCGCACTACGCGCGTCACGGATTCGACTACTGGCAGCAGCTCGCGGACGGACGCATCGTCCTCGGCGGCTTCCGCGACTTCTCGATCCTCACCGAAATGACAGACGACGAAACGACGACCGAGCCGATCCAGGAAGCACTCGACGCGTTCCTCGTCGAGTTGCTCGGCTACATGCCGAACGTCACTCATCGCTGGGCGGGGATCTTCGGGCTGACGCAGGACCTGTTGCCGCTCGTCGGCCGGGTCCCCGGTCACGAGGGGACCTGGATCGCTGCGGGCTATTCGGGGCACGGCAACGTTCTGGGTCTCATGTGCGGCGAACTCGTCGCCTCCGCGTTGCTCGGGGACGGCGACGACCTGCTCGAGCTCTTCTCGCCGGCCCGGTTGCTCGTATCCGGCTGAGCGCTCGACGTTTTCCTCCGTTTGTCGTTTCGTTAAGCGTCTGTTGCGGGCCACGACAACGTCTTGGCGCGCGCTTAGGTTTGGTCCGATGAGTACGACCAAGCGGGTGGCGATCGTAGGCGCCGTTCTCTCCGCGATCGTCGCAGTGCTTCCCGGTGGCGCCTTCGCTCGTCAGTCCGTTCCGGCAGTGCGTGTTCTGGCGATCCACTACCTGGCTCATGACGGTCTGTCACGGAAGGCGTACCTGATCCTGCCCGCCTGGTATGGGCCGAAGAAACATCCGCCGATACCGCTGGTCATCTCCCCGCACGGGCGGGGTGTCGGCGCGCGGACGAACATTCGGCGGTGGGGAGACCTGCCGGCGCGCGGCGGCTTCGCCGTCATCAATCCTGAAGGCCAGGGCCGTAGGTTGACGCTCTTTTCGTGGGGCGACCCCGGCGAGATTCGCGACCTCGCGCGGATGCCGCTGATCGCGGAACACGCCGTTCCCTGGCTGCGGATCGAGCGTCATCGCGTGTACGCCTTCGGCGGCAGTATGGGCGGACAGGAGACGCTTCTCCTGCTCGCACGCTTTCCGCGGTTGTTAGCCGGTGCGGCGGCCTTCGATGCGCCGACGAACATGGCGGCGCGTTACCGGGCGTTCGATCTCCTTCCCTTCGGCGACGGATTGCAGAGGCTTGCGCGGCGCGAGATCGGCGGTACGCCGGCCACGGATCCGGGCGGGTACGAAACCCGTAGTCCGCTCGACTATGCGAGGAGGATCGCCTTCGCCGGCGTGCCGCTCCAGATCTGGTGGAGCACGCGCGACAGGACCGTCTGCGATCAGAAACACGAGTCCGGACTG
Organism: Actinomycetota bacterium; assembly: GCA_030773975.1. Taxonomy (GTDB): domain Bacteria; phylum Actinomycetota; class Thermoleophilia; order Gaiellales; family Gaiellaceae; genus 3-1-20CM-4-69-9. Next base: position 13,038 of record JALYLY010000127.1, read on the forward strand.
CTCTACCGTGACATCAAGCGTTTTAACCCTGAGGCGCCGGTCAGCGAGTTCGTCGGTGCCTGGGCCCACACCACTGAGATGGCCGCGCGTGGCTACCTGCCCCATGCGCTCTCGCGGTTCGGCCTGATGCCGCCTCGCTCAGCTCCGCCGACGCACGACCACGAGGGCGGAGCGCCGGGCAGGATTCTCACCTGAGTTCTCTCTACTACACCGGCCCACAACAATTGACCGGGAAGCTGCACCGATGCCGTCGTCGCGGATCGAGACGACAAGTTCGTCGTCACGGCAGTGCACGCGCACCTCGATGACCGATGCCTGCGCGTGCTTGACAGCTGGATCCCGTGGGTAGTCGCTCGGGCGGTGGATGCCGCCAGTAACGAGGATTTCCCGATCCCGGCCTCCCGCGCACCAGCAACACACCGCCGCTTTGCCGCGAGATCCTGCGCCGGCGCGGCGGCGACATCTGGCTCGAGCTGCCCTCCACTTTCGCATTCCGAGTCGGATGATCCGCATCCTCGTCACCGAAGATCACACCGTCCTGCGGACGGGCCTCGCCGCGCTGCTCGAGCGCGAGGAGGACATGACCGCGGTGGGGCAAGCGGCGACCGCCGACCAGGCGGTGATCAAGGCGCGCGACCTGCAGCCGGACGTGATCCTGCTCGACGTCGTCATGCCTCGGAAGAGCGGCTTCGATGCGCTGCCCGAGTTGCGGAAGGTCGCTCCCGAGGCGCGCGTGATCATGCTGTCGATGCAGACGAGCTCGAGCTCGATCAGGCAGGCGCTGATCTCCGGCGCCGCAGGCTACGTCGCCAAGCACGCCTCCGAGACCGATCTGCTCGACGCCATCCGCCGGGTCGCCGCAGGCTCGCGCTACGTGGATCCCGAGCTCGGCGGCGACCTCGTCGTCTCCGACGCGGCTGCGCTCACCGAGCCGATCTCGGAACGGGAGCGCGACGTCCTTGTCCTGCTGACGCTCGGGTATACGAACCAGGAGATCGCCGCGATGCTCTTCATCTCGGTCCGCACGGTCGAGACGCACCGTGCCCACATCATGCAGAAGCTGGATCTGAAGACGCGCGCGGAGCTCGTGCTCTATGCGCTCGCCAAAGGCCTGATCGGCCCCAACTAGCCCAGTCAGTGCAGCTTGCCCGCCCGGGGCTCGTCCGGATCGAGGTCGTCGCCGATGAACTCCTCGGCGGTGCGGGCTCGCTCGTCGTAGGCGGTCGGCGGGCGCTCCTCGTCGCGTTCCTGCTCGGTGAGCGGGTGATCGACGGCGGGCCTTGGCTTCCAGAAGGTCCGGATTCGCTCTAGCAGTGTCATGTCACGATGTTCTCAGCTTCGAGTGGTAACCGTTCCGTGGCTGATATGGAGCGCTTCATGTCAAGGGTCCGCGCTGCATCGCCCAGTCCGAGACGGGGTGGTGGGCTGCTCGGGCGGGCGTCGGGCGCGACGTCGACGTCGCGTGCGTCAGTCTGACGATGCGGGGGTTGGTTACCCCATTGCCCTAGTTTGCGTCGCCGGCGTGCGCCGTCTAAGTGCGGGCGTGACCGTGTTGGTTGCCCATAGCCGGATCGCGCGTGCCGACAGCATCGGGGCCCGACGCCCGCCCGAGCAGGGGCGGCTGCGGTGGCGGCTACTTGCTCACGGCGGCGGCCCAGAGGAAGCAGGCGAGTTCGCGCGCGACGGCGACGGTGACGACGTTGCCGGGCTTGCCGCGGGCGCGTAGACGCTGCTGCAGCCGGTAGAGGCGGTGCTGGGTGCGCCAGGCGATCTGCAGCACCTGTGCGGGCTGGCCCTGCTGGCGGTTGCGCAACGTGACGCCGATCCGCGGCTCGCGCAGGTACTGCCAGGCAGCCTCGACCAGCAGCCGACGCGCGTAGCTGGAGCCGGTCTTCGTGATCGCGCCCTGGCGGCGGCTCTCGCCCGACTGGTCGAGCGAAGGGACAAGCCCGAGCCAACTGGCGAGTTGCGCAGGTCGGCCGAAGCGGGCGAAGTCGCCGATCTCGAGCGCGAGCACGAGCGCCGACAGCGTGTCGATCCCGCGGAAGCAGCGCAACCGCGCCACCGTCGGCGCCCACTCGCCCTCGAGGGCGAGCCGGGAGAGACGCTCATCGAGCGCCCGCCTACGCGCGACCAGGCCGTCGACGGCGGCGAGCGTGTCCAGGTAGGCAAGCTCGGCCGCGCTCTCCTCGAAGCGCTGCCCGGCCAGCCAGCGGCGGTGGCGCTCGTTCCAGGTGGTCGGCTCCGGGTAGACGCGCCCGTGCAAGAGCAGCAGCTTCGAGACACGCTGGCGGCAGCGCATCAGGTCGCCGCGCACCTGCTCGCGGGCGCGACAAAGCTGGCGTGCCGCCTCAACGGCCGCGCTCGGGACGGTGATCGACTTCAGCTGGCCGGCCAGCAGCAGCCGCGCCAACAACTCCGCGTCCTTGCGGTCGCTCTTGATCCGATCACCGGACGCGCGCGGCGTCTTGCTCGGCGCGACAACGGCGATGTCGATCCCGGCCGCCCGCGCCGCCCGGTAGAGCCCGAAGCCGGTCGGGCCGGCCTCATAACAGGCCCGCAGCGGCTGCCGCAGTCCCGCCAGCCAGGCAATCACCTCCTCACTGCCCACACCGAAGCGGGCGCGCTGCAACTCGCCGCTCACCAACTCGACGGCGGCGGCGTGGATCGAACGGGCGTGGACGTCGAGGCCCACGCATGTCATCGTTGTGGTCACGGCCGGACCCTCCTCCCTCGTATGGGGTCAGCCGGAGCCAGTCTCCGGCCAGACAAACCCCCGATGTACAGGTAGAAGGTCCGGCCTTTACTCGCTCACGGCAACTCAACCGCCATAGGGTCTAAGGACGCGTGAATCCACCCAGGTGGTGGGGCTTGACGCTCAGGGGCACGCCGGCCCCGGCTTGCCGTCGCAACATTTCGACGACGGCGTTGCTCGGCGTGCCGAACACCTGGATGCCCGTCGTCGCGTCGACCGTCTCCGCGTACGCGGTTGCCGCGCGCTCGGCAACGACCTCCATGTGAAACGCCATCGAGTCGGCGTCCGGATGGATTTGGACGACTGCGACCTCGGTGCCCTCCTCGTTGACGTACTCGTTGAACGCGATCAGCTCTGGCTCGTTCGCCTCGATGAAATCGACGAGGCCTGGCACTCTCGCCTTCTCGTCGTCGAGCTTCCCTGGCTTGAGCCGGTTGGTGGCGATGAAAATGAACGGTCCCGACATGGCATCTCCTTCCTCCCCACATGCCTTGTGGGGACGGTGGTTTCCCTCGTAACCACACTGTTACCTCTCCGCACGACCCTCCGAAGTAGCATCGGCGAGTGCCGCCTCCGCCGTTGCTCCGACGCGCGCTCGCCGAGTTCCTGGCTGCGTTCGCGCTCGTGTTCGCCGGCTGCGGAGCGATCATCACGGACGCGAAGTACGACGGTGCACTCGGGACCGTTGGGATCGCGCTCGTGTTCGGACTCGTGATCATGGCGATGATCTACGCGACCGGCCATCTTTCGGGGGCGCACATCAACCCGTCCGTCACCATCGCCTTCACACTCACGCGGCACTTTCCGCTCCGCGACGCGCTCGCGTACATCCCGGCGCAACTCGCGGGCGCCACCGTCGCTGCCGGCGTGCTCCGGGGCGCGTGGACCGACAAGCCCGCGCACCTCGGCGCGACACTGCCGAGTGTAGGGGGTGGTCAGGCGCTTCTGTACGAGTCGGTCCTGACGGCGTTCCTGATGTTCGTGATCATCGCTGTTGCGACCGACACCCGAGCGGTCGGCTCCGCCGCCGCAATCGCGATCGGGGGTGTGGTGGGTCTCGACGCCCTCTTCGGTGGTCCCGTTACCGGCGCGTCGATGAACCCCGCTCGCTCGTTCGGTCCTGCGCTTGTCGCGAACGAGTGGCGTGACTTCTGGGTCTACATTCTCGGCCCGCTCATCGGAGCGACAGTCGGCGCGTTCGCGTACCAGTTGGTTCGCGGCGAGCACCGGGACCAGCCCCTCGTCCCGAGCAGTCAGGAGGGATGAGGATGCCCGACGAGTTGGTCGTCAAGCTGGTCAAGGCAGCCTGAGAGGAGAGGTCATGCGCTACGTCCTGTTTGTCTGCACCCACAACGCCGGCCGCTCGCAAATGGCGCAGGCGTTCTTCGAGAAGTACGCGCCCGACGACATTCGAGCCGAATCAGCGGGGCAGGAGCCAGCCGATGCGCCCTGGCCTGAAGTTGTCGAAGCGATGCGCGAGGTCGGCAGCGACATCTCCGGTCGCAAGCCGAAGAAGATCGACTTGGAGATGCAGCTCCACGCCGACTTCGCCGTCACGCTGAACTGCGCAGCCTCCTGCCCTTACGTCCCCGCAACGGTGGAGGACTGGGAGATCGACGACCCGGACGGTCGGCCGATCGCGGAGGTCCCGCCGGATCCGGGACGAGGTCGAGGAGCGAGTGCGCCGGTTCGTGGAGACGCGCCTTGACGAGGTGCGCGCCGACAAGCGAGCCCATGACCTACGGCTCGTACGAATGCTTCCATCGCTGGCCGAGGAGTTCGACGGCATCCGGACCCCGGACGAGATCCGTGCCTGCGCCGATGCGATCCTCGAGCGCTACGACGATGTTCCGGTGCGCTCGTTCGTATTGACCCTCGCGCGGCGCACAGCATCCGAGTGCCTTCGTGCAGAGGTATGCGACGCCCTCGTCGGTCGAGACATGGCGGGAGCCGTCAGGCGATAGGCCCGAAGACTTCCGCATCGTCCTGCTGAAGCACCTTCCGGCGCAGTCTTGTCTCGCCCGCGTCACACTTTCGGGTCTGACCCCAGGGGATGTCCGTTTCGGACGGGGAATTCGTGCCGGATGTGTAACGAAGTAGCAGCGTGGGTCAGGCATGTCGCTGTTCCGGCTCGGTCTTGTCTCACCGGCGTCACGCTTTTGGGTCTGACCCCAGCGCGTGTCCGTTTCGGACTGGGAGTTCTTGCCGGACCTGCAACTAATTCGTGCTAGAGCTCGATCGTCGGCAGGTCGAGCTCGTCGGCGCGCTCCATCGCGGCTAACGAGATCGCCAGGTCCTGGATCGCGAGGCCCGTAGAGTCGAACACCGTCGCCTCGTCTTCGCTTCGCCGTCCTTCGGCATCGCCGGCCAGGACCGCGCCAAGTTCCGTGACGTCTTCTCGCTCGAGCTTTCCGGCCTCGAGCGCATGCACGAGCTCCCCGTTGTGGCTCGCCTGCTCACAGCTACGCACAAACGGAAGATTATTGAGCTATGCTCTGGATGGGCGCCGGAATGGCCGGAGCCGCGAAGGAGGAACCGATGAGTTTTGACATCTATTGCCGTGTAAGCGAGGTAGGAGGTCGCGGCGGGGAGTCCTTCGCGTCGCCCGAGGAGCAGGAGGCCGCCGCTCGTGCGTGGGCGGAGCAGGCGGGCGTGGAGGTGGACGAGGTGGTCGAGGAGCTGGATGTCTCCGGAAGCCTCGCAGCGGACGCCCGCGAGTTGGGCCGCCTAATCCGCAGGGTCGAGGCGGGCGAGTCGGAGGGCGTGATCGTCCGCTACGTCGACCGCTTCGGTCGAGACATGGTCGAGAACGCGTTGGCACACGACCGGATCGTCGCGGCGGGGGGCCGCCTGATCGCAACGGCGTCCGGCTACGACACCGCGCATCTGAACGCTGATACGCGGATGGTCTTCCACATCCAGTCCGCTATTGCGCAGGCTCAGCGCGAGCGGAATCGTGAGTCTCGGATGGCGGGTAAGGAGCGTGCGGTTGCGCGCGGCGTGTACGGCGCATCTGCTCCGTTCGGCTACGACCGCGACGACGACGGACGGCTCCAGCCGAACAGGGACGCCGACGCCGTTCGCGAAATCTTCCGTCTGCGGGCAGAGGGGGTGGGGTTCTCGGATATCGCGCGAAGTGTGGTCGGCGCGCTGACGCGCTCCGGAGTCCGGCGCGTCGTCATGAACCGCGCCTACGTGGGTGAGCAGCGGATCCCCGATCCGGCGAAGAAGGGCGATCCGAGGGTCATCCCGAAGTCGCACCAGCCGCTGGTGACCGAGGCGGAGTGGGAGGCGGCGAACGCCGTCAAAGGACGCGCGCCGACGCATAACGGCCTCGCTGCGAAGACGTACCTGAAGGGGATCGTTCGCTGCGGAATCTGTGCAGGAACGATGCACGTCTGCGCGTACGGAAAGGCACGCGACATGATGACGTACGCCTGCACGTCGGGCTGCGGCGGGACGTCGATGTCGGTCGCGAAGGTCGAACCTGCCGTCCTGCATCAGCTAGACCTCGCCGTCGCGCAACGGGCGCCGCAGGTAGCCGCAGTCATCGAGGGGGACAACCGCCACACCGACGCGCTCGCCTCTGTAGAGGAAGCGAAAGCGGCCCTTGCGGAGTACCGAGACAACATCGAACTGCAGCAGCTGCTCGGTGTATCGGACTTCATTGCCGGACTGCGCACCCGCAAGGAGGCGGTCGAGACGGCACGCCGTGCCCTCCGGGACGTTCCCCGCCCGGAGCCGGTCGGCAGCCGGAAGATGACCCTTGAGGAGTTCGACTTGGCGGATCGGCGGCGCTTCTACCAGCGCGTCATCGCGGAGGTGCTCGTGTTTCCGCGATCGGAGCCCCAGCGACTGCGCCTGCGCTGGCAAGGGGCGGAGAACACCATCGTCGTACCGCCCTTCAAGCCGGTGAACCTCGCGCATGCGGACCCAATCGCGGAGCTGCAGAAAGCCGCCGCGAAGGGCGACCGGGACGCGAAGCGCTACCTCGCGGCGAAGAAGGTCGCGCCGGAAGGCGCAGAGGGAGTCGTTGCTTGAAGCGGCGCTACCAGATACGCGACCAGGATTTCGGCTTGGCGATCTACGAGGCCGATTTTGCGGCGGAGGCGCTGGCGGCGTTTCTGGCGGACAAGGTCGGCGCAGCTTTGCTGCCGAACGACTACAAGGTCAATGACTTCGGAGACGGCACCGCGTCCGTGCTCTGGAGGGGCGTCGAGTACAGGGCATATGAAGCGGTGGCAGCCTGAGCTACGACTCTCGCGCCACTGTTTTTGGCGCAGGTCGTCGCTGACGAAAAGCCCTGACTTCGGGCGGTTCGCCTGTCGAGTCCGGCTACACCACGAAACGTTTAAACGTGTCGAGCACAGCACCGTGACTCCTGTCGCGTTTCCGCCTATCTAAGGGTGGTCGGGGTGGCAAGGCGTGGCGGCGGTCTTGACGCTTGCGGGGGGCGGGAGGAACCCATGCCTATCTTGGCGCGCGAGGTTTGCGGCGCAGGTTGTCGAGTCGGGGCGGCGAGTGACGGCTCATTCCAAAGTGGAGGCGGCAGTGTGCCGACGCTCATGCGGAGACGGGAGCGCGTCAAGGCCGATCCAGTCCGGTCAGGCTGTGGCGAGCTCGAGCTCGCGGAGGGCGTGGAAGGCGCGTTTGCCGATCTTGCGCGCGATGGTCAGTCGTGCCACGGTGGTGTCGCGCCGCTCGCGGGTGGCGCGGTAGAGGGCGAGGTCGGGGGCGGTTGTGCGGTGCGCGTGAACGGCGGCTTCGACCAGCGCCCAGCGCAGATGCGGTGAGCCGGCTTTGGCGAGGTGGCCGCGGCGGCGCGTCTCACCGGACTCGTCGACGACCGGGTCGAGGCCGGCCAGGCGGGTGATCTGCTCGGCGCGGCGGAAGCGGCGCGCCTCACCGATCTCGGCGAGCAGGTGGCAGGCCAGGATCGGCCCGATCCCATAGATCGACTGCAACGCCTGGCAGCGCTGATCGGCGTGGGCGAAGCGACGCAACTCGCCGTCGACCGTGTCCAGTTGCGCCTCCAGCGCCGCCATCACCGACAGCAGCGAGTCGACCTGCAGGCGCGCGTGCTCAGAGAGCTGGAGGGCCGCCGCCCAGCGCAGCCCCGGCGGCCTGAGCAGGTTCGACCTCGAGCAGGGCCAGCCCTCGTGCAGCAGGTAGGCGTGCAGGCGCTGACCCCAGCGGCGCCGGT
>JALYLY010000128.1 GCA_030773975.1 Actinomycetota bacterium
AGGAGATGGTCATGCCGGGCGACAACACCAACATGGACGTCGAGCTGATCCAGCCGATCGCCATGGATCAGGGTCTGCGCTTCGCCGTCCGCGAGGGTGGCCGCACCGTCGGCGCAGGCGTCGTCACCGAAGTCATCAAGTAGAAGGGGCGCCGGTTCGTTGGCTCAGAAAATACGTATCCGTCTGAAGGGCTACGACCATCAGCAGCTCGACAAGTCGGCTCAGTCGATCGTCGAGACTGCGCAGCGAACCGGCGCCACCATCACCGGTCCCGTTCCGCTGCCCACCGAGAAGAACGTCTACTGCGTCATCCGGTCCCCGTTCAAGGACAAGGACTCGCGGGAGCACTTCGAGGTGCGCACGCACAAGCGGCTGATCGACATCCACTCGCCGACACCGAAGACGGTCGACTCGCTGATGCGGCTCGACCTCCCGGCCGGCGTCGATATCGAAATCAAATTGTGACCTTCGGTCACGTGAAATTTGATTTCGACATGGAGCTAATGATTTGAAAGGCATCGTCGGAAAGAAACTGGGAATGACGAGAGTGTTCGACCCGGAGACGGGTGTTGTCACTCCTGTCACCGTTATCGAGGCGGCTCCTTGTCCAGTGGTGCAGGTCAAGACGGCGGACGCAGACGGCTACGACGCGGTCCAGATCGCCTACGACGAAGCAGCCGAGCGGAAGGTGACGAAGCCGGAGCTCGGGCACCTGAAGAAGAACAACGTCACGGGTGCCTATCGGCACCTGCTCGAGCTGCGCGGTCAAACTGACGCCGTCGTCGGTGAGGACGTCACCGTCGAGGTGTTCCAGCCGGGCGAGAAGGTCAAGGTGGCCGGGATCGCGCACGGTAAAGGCTTCGCGGGGACGATCAAACGGCACCGCTTCCACCGCGGCCCCGCCTCCCACGGCTCGCACAACGTCCGCAAGCCGGGGTCGATCGGGGCGTCGGCAACTCCCTCGCGCGTGTTCAAGGGCATGAAGATGGCGGGCCGCATGGGTGGCAAGCGCGTCACGCAGACCGGCCTGGTCGTCCACGAGGTTCGACCCGAGGAGAACCTCCTGCTCGTCAAGGGCGCGGTGCCGGGCCCGAAGAACGGCTTCGTCGAAGTGCGAGAGGCGAGCCACTGATGGCCGCGCCGAAGGCACCGCTCCTCGACTCGGCCGGCAAGAAGGCCAAAGACGTGACGCTCGAGGAATCCGTCTTCGCCGCCGAGCTGAAGCCGCACGTCGTGCACGAAACGGTGCGCGCGGAGCTGAACGCCGCCCGCCAGGGGACGCGTGCGGCCAAGAGCCGCGGGCTGGTCTCCGGAGGGCGCGCGAAGCCGTGGCGCCAGAAGGGCACGGGGCGTGCGCGCGCCGGCACCACCCGCGCGCCGCAGTGGACCGGCGGCGGCGTGGCGTTCCCACCGACGCCTCGGGACTTCGAGGTCAAGGTGAACCGCAAGACCCGGCGCGCGGCCATGCGCGGCGTGCTGAGTAGCCATGCGGAGAACGGGACTCTGGCGATCCTCGACGGCAGCGGATTCGAGGCTCCGTCGACGAAGTTGGCCGTGAGCCTCATCGAGGCCCACGGGATGGAGTTGCCGCTCGTCGTCGTGACGAAGGAAGAGCAGAACGTCGTCAAGTCTTTCCGCAACATCGACAAGGTCGTCGTCACGACGCCCGGTGAGCTCGAGGTCGCTGCGCTCGTATGGGCGCGCTCCGTGCTCGTCACCGAGGACGCGCTCGACCTCGTGAAGGACAAGGCCACTTCATGAGCCTCCATCCAAACGAAGTCCTGCTCGCTCCGGTCGTGTCGGAGAAGAGCTATGCGCAGATCGAGGGCAGCAACACCTACTCCTTCCGCATCCACCCGGATGCGCACAAGACGCAGGTGCGGCAGGCGGTCGAAGAGCTCTTCGACGTCAAGGTGCTGCGGGTGAACGTGTCAAAGGTGCAGTCGAAGCCGAAGCGCCGCGGCGCTCTGCGCGGACGTAAGCCCGGCTGGAAGAAGGCGATCGTTCAGCTGCGGCCGGGCGACTCGATCGAGATCTTTGAAGGCGTGCACGCCTGATGCCCGTCCGTAGGTACAAGCCGACCTCGCCGGGGCGCCGCTTCATGACCGTTTCGACCTTCGAAGAGATCACGAAGGCCAAGCCGGACAAGAAGCTGACCGAGAAGCTGACGAAGAAGGGCGGCCGCAACAACAACGGGCGGATCACGACGCGCCACCAGGGCGGAGGGCACAAGCGCCGCTACCGCGTGATCGACTTCAAGCGTCTGAAGGACGGTGTGCCCGCGAAGGTCGCGGCGATCGAATACGACCCCAACCGGTCGGCCAGGATCGCGCTGCTGCACTACGCCGACGGCGCGAAGAGCTACATCCTCGCGCCGGCCAGGTTGCGCGTCGGCGCCACGGTCGAGTCGGGCCCGGCCGCAGACATCAAGCCGGGCAACGCGCTCCCGCTCGAGAACATCCCCACGGGCACGCTCGTCCACAACGTCGAGCTGAAGCCCGGTCGGGGCGGCCAGATGGCGCGCAGCGCGGGCTCCGGCGTGCAGCTCGTCGCCAAGGACGAGGGCTACGGGGTGCTCCGGCTTCCGTCCGGGGAGATGCGCCGCGTGGCGCTGACCTGCCGCGCCACGATCGGTCAGGTCGGTAACGTGGACCACGAGAACATCACGGGCGGCAAGGCAGGACGCAGCCGGTGGAGGGGCAAACGGCCGACGGTGCGCGGCTCGGCGATGAACCCCGTCGACCACCCGCATGGCGGCGGCGAGGGGAAGTCGAAGGGTGGCCGGCATCCGGTGACGCCCTGGGGCGTGCCGACGCTCGGCAAGCGCACGCGCCGCAAACGCAAGCAATCCGACCGTTTGATCGTCCGCAGCCGTAGGCGCGGAAAGGAGAAGCGTAAGTAATGAGTCGCAGTTCGAAGAAGGGGCCTTTCGTCGAAGCGCGGCTGATGGGCCGCATCGAATCGATGAACGAGAAGAATGAGAAGCGGATGATCCGCACCTGGTCACGCACCTCCACCGTCTTCCCGGAGATGGTCGGGCACACGATCGCTGTCCACGACGGCCGCAAACACGTGCCCGTGTTCATCTCCGAGCAGATGGTCGGCCACAAGCTGGGCGAGTTTGCGCCGACCCGGACCTTCCGCGGCCATTCCGGCGACCGCAAGACCGAGGTGAAGAAGCGCTTGTGAGCACCGTCGGGACACCTAGAGAAGTCCGCGCACAGGCCAAGTACGTGCGGATGTCACCGCGCAAGGCGCGGCTCGTCGCGGAGCACATCCGCGGCCGTAGCGTGCCCGAGGCGCGCGCCGTCCTCGCCTTCACGTCGCGCGAGGCTGCGGGAGTGCTGCAGAAAGTGCTGCAGTCCGCGGTCTCGAACGCCGAGGCAAACCACGGCATCGCCGAGGACAGGCTGTACGTCAAAGCCACCTACGTCGACGGCGGCCCGGTCATGAAGCGCTGGCGCGCGCGTGCGCGCGGCCGCGTCGCGCGGATTCGCAAGCGCACCTGCCACATTACGGTCACGCTTGTCGAGGCTCCGCTCATAGACGCACCGGCGACGCCGGAGCCCGCGCAGGCCGAGGCGACGGAGGCCCCGACGCCGAAGCGAGCGCCGGCCAGGAAGAAGACCGCTGCGGCCTCGAAGAAGAAGACTGCGTCCAAGCGTCCCGCAAAGAAGGGAGCGACCACTTAATGGGTCAGAAAGTCCATCCCGGCGGGATGCGCGTCGGTGTCATCCACGACTGGAAGTCCAACTGGTACACGGGGAAGAAGGAGTTCCCCGGCTACCTGATCGAGGACATCAAGATCCGGGAACACATCACCAACAAGCTTTCGCACGCCGGACTGTCCGACATCTTGATCCGCAAGGACAAGCAGCGGGTCACGGTCGACATCTACACGGCGCGCCCCGGCATCGTGATCGGCAAGTCGGGCGTCGAGGTGGACGCGCTGCGCAAAGAGCTCCACGCGATCACCAAGAAGAACGTCCACATCAACATCAATGAGATCAAGCGGCCCGAGCTCGACGCAAAGCTCGTCGCGCAGTCGATCGCGGAGCAGCTCCAGAACCGGGTCAGCTTCCGGCGTGCGATGAAGCGCGCCCTCGCGTCCGGGATCCGGTCCGGCGCCAAAGGCGTCCGCATCCAGTGCGGCGGCCGGCTGGGCGGCACCGAGATGAGCCGCTCCGAGGCCTACTCCGAGGGCCGTGTCCCGCTGCACACGATTCGCGCGGACATCGACTACGGCTTCGTCGAGGCGAAGACGACGTTCGGACGCATTGGCGTGAAGGTCTGGATCAACAAGGGCGAGATCATGCCGGAGGGTTACGGCGGTCTCGACACGGAGAAGGACGTCCGGCTCGGCGAGCAGGACCAGGCGCGCCGGCGCCGCGCGAACGTCGAAGGGCTCGGCGCCTCTCGCGAAGGCGGCCGCGACCGCCAGCGCGACCGCGAAGGTCTCGGACCGGTGCGTCCAGGCCGCAAACGGAGCGGTGGGCAGGGCCGTGGCGGACAGGGCCGCGGGCAAGGCCGTGGCGGCAGGCCCGCGCCGGGCAGCCGTGCGGGCCAGCAGGACAACGTCAAACGGCCGAGCACGGACGAGGTCGCGACGTCGGCCGAGGGCGGCGAGCAGGCGGCGCAGCCGCCGGTCGAGCCACAGGTCGAGACGACATCGGCTCCGGTGGCAGACGCGCCCGACACCACGACTCCGAAGCAGGAGACAGATGCCCCGACGAAGCAGGAAAAGGCTGACACGTAATGCTGCTGCCGAAGAAGATGAAGTACCGCAAGCACCAGCGCGGCCGGCGTCGTGGGTTCGCGAAGGGCCAGACAACGGTGCAGTTCGGCGACTTCGGGTTGAAGGCGCTCGAGACCGGCTGGGTCACGAACCGCCAGATCGAGGCGGCCCGTATCGCCATGACGCGCAAGATCAAGCGCGGCGGCAAGGTCTGGATCAACGTCTTCCCGGACAAGCCGACCACCCAGAAGCCTGCCGAGACCCGCATGGGCTCCGGCAAGGGCTCGCCGGAGCACTGGGTCGCGGTCGTCAAGCCCGGCCGGGTGATGTTCGAGCTCGCCGGCGTGCCGGAGCCGCTGGCCAAGGAGGCGCTTCGTCTGGCGGGCACGAAGATTTCGCTCAAGACGAAGTTCGTGAAAAGAGAGGCGGATCTCTTTGAGAGCTAGAGACCTGAGGGACATGAGCGACGAAGAACTGGAGAACGCGTTGCACGACCGGCGTCAGGAGCTATTCAACCTGCGCTTCCAGTCGGCGACCGGAGCGCTCGAGAACAGCGCGCGGCTGAAGCTCGCGAAACGCGAGATCGCGCGAATCCTGACCGTGCGTGTCGAGCGCGAGGCAAAGGCAGGGCAGATCTGATGGCTGACGAGAAGAAGCCCACACGCAAGAAGAATGACGAGGCCGTGGCCGAGGAAAAGCCGAAGCGCAAGCCTGCCGCGAAGAAGGAGACCACCGCGGAGAAGAAGCCTGCGGCGGAGAAGAAGCCCGTGGCCGAGAAGAAGCCTGCAGCCGAGAAGAAGCCGGCTGCGAAGAAGGCTGCGCCGAAAAAGGTTGAAGAGCCGGTCGTCGAGGAAGTCGCCGCTGAGGCTCCAGTCGAGGCGCCTGTGGCCGAAGCTTCCGTCGAGGAGCCAGTCGCCGAAGCGCCTCCAGAGGAGCCCGTAGCGGAAGCGCCCGCGGAAGAGCCGGTGGCCGAAGAGCCGGTGGCGGAGGAAGCTCAAGCCGAAGAACCTGTTGCCGAAGAGGCCGTGGCGGAGGAAGCTCCGGTCGAGGAAGCTCCCGCGCAGGAGCCGGCTCCGGAGCCTGCCGCCGAGGCGGAGCCCGAGCCCGTGGCCGAAGTTCCCGCCGCCGAGGCCGAAGCTGTTGCCGAGGCCCCGCTTGCAGAGGCGCCGGTCGCCGAAGAAGCGCCTCCTGCAGAGCCGCCGCAGCAGTCGCAGCCGAAGCAGAAGCGCAAGCCCCGCCCACGTGCGGAGCGGCGTCAGCGCCCGAAGGTCCGCCGCGAGCGTCCGGCAGAGCGCAAGCCGATCAGCCGGCTGCCGAAGCCGGACTCCGAGCGCGGCCGGCGGCAGGAGCGTCGCGGCGTCGTCGTCTCGAGCGCGATGGACAAGACGATCATCGTCAAGGTCGAAGCGATCAAGGCGCACCGTCGCTACAAGAAGGTCGTCCGGCGCAGCGTGAAGTTCCACGCGCACGACGAGCAGAACACCGCCAATGTCGGGGACATCGTCCGCATCGTCGAGACGCGGCCGCTATCCAAGTCGAAGCACTGGCGGCTAGTAGAGATCGTCGAGGCGGCCAAGTGACCCTCCCGGCAACAGTTAGTGCGCCTCTGACGCACGATGCGCCGCGCATTGCCGCGTCCTCAGTCGCACTCGGGCGAACCAGCCCGAGCGCTCCCTGCGTCCTTGCACTGCTTGCGCCTCGCACGCCAGAGACGCGAAACCGTCACCGGGAGGATCACAAGTGATCCAGCAGGAATCGAGACTCAGAGTCGCCGACAACACCGGCGCCCGCGAGATCCTCTGCATCCGCGTCAAAGGTGGAACCGGCCGGCGCTATGCGCGAGTCGGCGACATCATCGTCGGCACGGTCAAGCAGGCCGCCCCGCAGGGCGCTGTGAAGAAGGGCGAGGTCGTGCAGGCCGTCGTCGTCCGCACGCGCAAGCCCTACGGGCGTGACGACGGTACGTCGATCGCGTTCGACGAGAACGCCGCGGTGATCATCGACGCACAGCGCAACCCTCGCGGCACCCGCATCTTCGGGCCGGTCGCCCGCGAGTTGCGAGAGAAGAACTTCATGAAAATCGTCTCGCTCGCCCCGGAGGTGCTCTAGCCCATGGCTCACACGATGCGAATCCGCAAAGGTGATCTCGTCCACGTGCTGAGCGGCAAGGACCGGGGCAAGCAGGGCCGCGTCATCGACGCGCGCCCGAAGGACCGCAAGGTGATCGTCGAGAACCTCAATCTCGTCAAGCGCCACACGAAGCCCCGCCCGATTCAGAACACCAGCCGGATGGGGGCTGCCGGGATGACGCCGGGTGGTGTGATCGAGAAGCCGTCGCCGGTGCACGTTGGCAACGTCATGGTCGTGTGTCCGGTCTGCAACAGGCCGACGCGGGTCGGGATCAGGGACAAGGACTCCCATGGGCAGCCTGTGAAGGTCCGTCATTGCAAGCGCGCCGACTGCGGCGAGGACATCGATCGATGAGCACCCGGGTCCGCGAAGTCCGAAAGGAAGCCGCGCGCGCGGATTACGCGCCGCGCCTGAAGCAGCTCTACGAGGGCGATCTTCGCGCCCAGCTCAAGGACGAGCTCGGCCTGTCCTCGCCGATGGAGGTTCTGCGGATCCAGAAGATCACGCTGAACATGGGTGTCGGCGAGGCGAAGACCGACGCGAAGCAGCTCGACGCCGCGATCGAGGAGCTCTCGATCATCGCCGGACAGCGCGCCCAGGTGCGCAAGGCGACGAAGTCGATCGCGCAGTTCAAGATCCGCGAGGGGATGCCGATCGGCGCCCGCGTCACGCTGCGCGGCACTCGCATGTACGAGTTCCTCGACCGGCTGATCGCCATCGCGCTCCCGCGCATCCGTGACTTTCGTGGGCTCAACCCAGGCTCGTTCGACGGGCGAGGCAACTACTCACTCGGCATCCGGGAGCAGATCATCTTCCCGGAGATCGACTACGACGACATCCAGCAGGTCCGCGGCCTCGACGTCGCGATCACGACCTCGGCGAAGACGGACGAGCACGGGCTGGCGCTTCTGCGCGGGCTCGGCATGCCCTTCGCGGCGGACGGAAGGGAGCAACAGTAGTAATGGCAAAGACATCACTTCGGATCAAGCAGCAGCGCCCGCAGAAGTACCGCGTGCGGGCGTACTCGCGCTGCAATCGCTGCGGTCGCCCGCGCGCCGTCTTCCGCAAGTTCGGCCTCTGCCGGATTTGCCTGCGGGACCTCGCTCACCAGGGCGTGATCCCTGGAATGACGAAAAGCTCATGGTGAGCTTTTCGCCATCCCCAGCTGGCCAGCATGTCCGCGTCCAGGCGGCTCGCTGATGCTCACGGATCCGGTAGCGGACATGCTGGCACGCATCCGCAACGCCAACAAGGCGCTGCACGAGAACACCGAGATGCCGACCTCCCGACTCAAGGAGGGCATCGCGCGGATCCTCAAGGAGGAGGGTTACATCTCGGACTTCCACGTGAAGAAGGGCGAGAGCTTCGATACCCTGGTCATCCAGCTCAAGTACGGCCGGAGCCGCGAGAGGATCATCACCGACCTCAAGCGGGTATCGAAGCCCGGCCGCCGTGTCTACGCGGGCAAGGATCGCCTGCCTCGAGTGCTCGGCGGGATGGGGGTGGCGATTCTGTCCACGTCAACCGGCTTGATCACGTCACGCACGGCGGAGGAGAAAGGAATCGGCGGCGAAGTCGTGTGCTTCGTCTGGTAGCGAATGAGTCGAATCGGTAGACAACCAATTGAATTGCCCACCGGCGTCAACGTCTCGCTCTCCCCTGGGCGCGTGATGGTCAACGGCCCGCTCGGCGAGCTCACGCAGCAGGTCCCGGCGCGGATGAAGATCGAGCACGCAGAGGGGACGATCACCGTTGCCCGTCCGACCGAGCGCGGCGACGATCGCGCGCTGCACGGTCTGACTCGGACGCTCATCGCCAACATGGTGGAGGGCGTCACGAAGGGCTTCGAGAAGCGTCTCCAGTTGCAGGGGGTCGGCTATCGAGCCGCCCTGCAGGGCTCGGATCTCCGGCTCGACGTCGGCTACTCGCATCCCGTGGTGATGAAGGCGCCGCAGGGGATCTCCTTCGAGGTGCCGACGAACACGGAGATCGTCGTCAAGGGCGTCGACAAGCAGCAGGTGGGCCAGACCGCGGCCGAGATCCGAAAGGTGCGCCCACCCGAGCCGTACAAGGGCAAGGGCATCCGCTACGAGGGCGAATACGTGCGCCGAAAGGTCGGTAAGCGCGCCTGATGCCCACGCTGACCGTCCGAGAAGCACGGAAGCGCCGCCACAAGCGCGTGCGGGGCAAGGTGTCCGGGACGGTCGAGCGGCCGCGTCTCGTGGTCACGCGCTCGAACCGCGGCATCGTCGCGCAGCTGGTCGACGACCTGCAGGGCCGAACGCTGGCGTCCGCCAGTTGGCTGCAGGTGAAGAAGACCTTCAAAGGCGACAAGAAGTTGCAGGCAGCCGAGGTCGGGAAGCTACTGGCCGAGAGCGCGAAGCAGGCGAAGATCGAGAGCGTCGTTTTCGACCGAGGCGGCTACCTGTACCACGGGCGCGTGAAGGCGCTCGCCGATGCAGCACGCGAGGGAGGACTGAGGTTTTGAGCACCAGACCGGAGTTCACGAGCGTCGAGCGCGCAGTGATCGAGCGTGAAGAGACACGCGAGCTCAAAGAGCGCGTCGTCGAGATCAACCGTGTCGCGAAGGTCGTCAAGGGCGGCCGGCGGTTCTCGTTCACCGCGCTCGTCGTCATCGGCGACGAGGTCGACCGCGTCGGCGTTGGTTACGGCAAGGCGCGCGAGGTGCCGCTCGCGATCACGAAGGCGGTCGACGACGCGAAGAAGAATCTCTTCACCGTGCCGAAGCACGGCACGACGATCACACACGAGATCCTCGGGCGCTCGGACGCAGCGCGCGTGCTCCTGCGACCCGCGAGCGAGGGAACCGGCGTCATCGCCGGCGGTGGCGTCCGCGCTGTGTTGGAACTCGCCGGAATCCGCGACATCCTCGCCAAGAGCCTCGGCACGACGAACCCGATCAACATGGCGAAGGCGACCGTGAACGGGCTGAAGAACCTCCGACGCCCCGAGGACGTGGCGAAGGCGCGCGGACTGACGATCAACCAGGTCCTGCCGTACAAACATCCCGTTTTGCCTGAGGAGACGCCGAATGGCGAAAGTACGGATAACCCAGGTTCGTAGCCAGATCGGGCAGAGCCAGAAGCATCGCGGGACGCTCCGCGCGCTCGGGCTCGGCAGGATCGGCAAGACCGCCGAGCACGACGACGGCCCGGTCTTCGCAGGCATGCTTCGAAAGGTCCGCCACCTCGTGAAGGTCGACAATGGCTGAGAAGCTCAACCTCACTTCGTTGAAGCCCGCGCAGAGCCGGAAGGACCGGAAGCGCATCGGCCGCGGCATCGGCTCGGGCAAGGGCCGCTACTCCGGCCGCGGCATCAAGGGCCAGAAGTCCCGCGCGGGCTCGCACAAGATGCGCGCCGGGTTCGAGGGCGGCCAGATGCCGATCTACATGCGGTTGGGCAAGCTGCGCGGCGCGACGTCGAAGGACGCGATGCCGATCGGCCCGTTCCGTACTTCCACGGCCCCCGTCAACGTCGGCTCCCTCGACCGCTTCGCCGATGGCGCCGAGGTCACGCCGGAGAGCCTGGTCGAGGTGGGGCTGCTCAAGAACACGAAGACCGACGTGAAGTTGCTCGGCAACGGCGAGTTGAAGAAGAAGCTGACGATCCGCGTGCACGCGATCTCCGCCACGGCGCGCGAGAAGGTCGAGCATGCTGGTGGAACGGTCTCCCTTCTCAAAGAGCCGAAGCTGAAGAAAAAGAAGAAGCACGCCAAGGCCAAGCCCGCGGCGGCTCGACCTGCGCCTGAGGCCGAAGCGCCTGAGGCTCCCGCAGCGGCTGCGACCGAGGCGCCCGCGGAGCCCGACGCAGCAGATCAGGCCGAAGAGCAAGCGCCCGAGGAGGAGTAGCTAGTGCTTTCCTGGCTCGCCAACGCCTGGCGCGTCCCCGAGCTTCGCAAACGCGTCCTCTTCACCTTCATGATCCTCGCGCTGTACCGGCTGGGGTCGTGGATCCCTGCTCCCGGCGTCGACTCGCAGACGATCAAGGACTACTTCAACGGCCGTGGCGGCACCATCCTCGGCCTACTGAACGTGTTCTCCGGCGGCGCGCTCTCGCAGTTCGCGCTGTTCGCGCTCGGGATCATGCCCTACGTCACCGCGTCGATCATCTTGCAGCTCATGACCGTTGTCGTCCCTCAGCTGGAGCAGCTGCAGAAGGAAGGCGAGTCGGGCTACGCCAAGATCAACCAGTACACGCGTTATCTCACCGTCGCGCTGGCCGCCGCGCAGTCGACCGGGTACGCGTACCTCTTCAAGCGGGCCGGCAACCTCAACGCGAACACGGGCCGCATCGTGCTGATCGTCGTCACGCTCACGGCTGGCACGACGCTGCTGATGTGGATGGGCGAGCTGATCACGAAGCGCGGCGTCGGCAACGGCATCTCGCTGCTGATCTTCGGCTCGATCCTCTCGTCGGCGCCGACCGGGATCGCGGCCTGGTACAACGGCGGGACGATGGAGCGGCTGTTCTTCCCGCTCGTCGCGATCGCGATCGTCGCCGCGGTCGTCTTCATCCAGGAAGGCCAGCGAAGGATCCCGATTCAATATGCGAAACGGATGGTGGGCCGGCGACAGACCGCCGGGGGATCGACCTACATGCCGTTGCGTGTGAACATGGCCGGCGTCATCCCGGTCATCTTCGCCGCGGCAGTGATGGCGTTCCCGCCGACGATCGCGCAGTTCTTCCCTGCCACGCAAGGCTGGATCAACTCGCACTTCTCGTACGGGTCGCTGCTCTACATCGGCCTCGAAGGCGTGTTGATCATCGTTTTCACCTACTTCTACACAGCGGTGCAGTTCAACCCGGTCGACCAGGCCGACAACCTGCGCAAGTACGGGGGTTACATCCCGGGCATCCGTCCCGGCGCTCCGACCGCGCAGTACCTCGACCGCGTGCTCACGCGTCTGACACTGCCCGGTTCGCTCTACCTCGCCGCCGTCGCGGTGCTCCCGAGCATCTTCATCAAATACGGAGGCTTCTCACAGGCAACGTCGCGCGCTCTCGGCGGTACTTCGGTTCTCATCGTCGTCGGCGTCGCGCTGGACACCATGCGCCAGATGGAGTCCCAGATGATGATGCGCAACTACGAAGGCTTTCTCAAATAGTGCCCTTGAACGTTCTGCTCCTCGGCCCGCAGGGGGCCGGCAAAGGCACGCAGGCGAAGAGGATCTCCGCGGAGTACGGCATTCCTCACATCGCCAGCGGCGAGATTCTGCGCGCGGAGATGGACGCGGGCACCGAGCTCGGCAACCGCGTGAAGGACGTCTACGACCGTGGCGACCTCGTCTCCGACGACCTGATGATCGAGCTGATCCGCAACCGGCTCGAGCTACCCGACACCGAGGCGGGCTTCGTCCTCGACGGCTTTCCCCGAACGACGGTGCAGGCGGAGGCGCTCGACTCGATGTTCAATGACATCGGACGGAACTTCAGCGTCGCGTTCGCGCTCCAGATTCCCGACGAGGTCGCTTTCGACCGGTTGCGCCGGCGCGCCCAGGTCGAAGGCCGCGCGGACGACACCGACGAGGCGATTCAGCGGCGGCTCGACAATTACCACCGCGAGACGGAGCCCCTGATCGAGTACTACCGCACGCGCGGTAATCTCGTCCCGATCCACGGAGATCGCAGCGAGAATGAAGTGTTCGCCGAGATCCAGCGTGCCTTGGAACAGGTGCCGGCAGCATGATCGTCCGAAAATCCGCTGCCGAGATCGAAGGGATGGAGCGTGCGGGCGCGGTCGTCGCCGGCACGATCGCTCTGCTCGGCGAGCTCGCGCAGCCAGGCATCACCACCGGCGAGCTCGACCGGCTCGCCGAGGACTTCATCCGCGAGCACGGTGGCGTCCCGACCTCCAAGGGCTATCGCGGCTTTCCGGCGGCAACGTGCATTTCGCCGAATTCGATGGTCGTCCACGGGATTCCCGGCGCGCATCGGGTCGAGGAGGGCGACCTCATCTCGGTCGACGTCGGGGTCACTCTCGACGGGTTGGTTGCGGACAGCGCCTACACCTTCGCCATGGGCGAGGTCGATCCCGAGACCCAGCGGCTGCTCGACGTCGGCAAGGCAGCACTCGCGGCGGGGATCGATCAGGCGCGCGCAGGCAACCGGGTCGGGGACATCTCCCACGCCGTCCAACAGGTGGTCGAAGGCGCCGGCTTCTCCGTCGTCCGCTCCCTCGTCGGCCATGGGGTGGGCCGCTCCTACCACGAGGAGCCCCAGATCCCGAACTTCGGCGAGCCCGGGCGGGGGCCTCAGCTCCAACCCGGCATGACCCTGGCGATCGAGCCCATGATCACTGCCGGGGGCCCCGACGTTTACCTCCACGACGACGAATGGTCGATCTCGACCCAGGACGGCTCCATGGCCGCCCATTTCGAGCACACCGTGGCCGTGACGGACGAGGGGCCGCCCAGGATCCTCACGGCGGCCAAGTCCCGGGAAAAGGCCGGTTTGGTACCATAATTCCTACGCGGCGGGCCGTCCCGCCGTCTTTTCGTGCGTAGACAAGAAAGGCGATGACCAAGCAAGACGAGAAGATCGAGATGGAAGGTGAGATCACCGAGGCGCTCCCGAGCACGATGTTCCGGGTGCAGCTCGAAGGCGGGCCGTCAGTGCTCGCCACGATCTCCGGGAAGATGCGCAAGCACTACATTCGCATTCTCCCCGGCGACAAGGTGAAGGTGGAGCTCTCGCCCTACGACCTCACTCGCGGCCGAATCACATACCGACACCGATGAAAGTACGAGCCTCAGTCAAACCAATCTGCGACCGCTGCCGCGTGATCAAGCGGCACGGCATCACCATGGTCATCTGCAGCAAAGACCCGAAGCACAAGCAAAGGCAGGGCTAATCGTTGGCACGCATCGCCGGAGTAAATCTTCCGAACCAGAAGCGGCTCGAGATCGGGCTGACGTACATCTACGGCATCGGGCAGCCGACGGCGCACAAGGTCGCCGTCGCGCTGAACCTCAATCCCGACACCAAGATCAAGGACCTGACCGACGAGGAGGTCACGAAGCTCCGGCAGTACATCGACGAGAAGCTTCAAGTGGAAGGTGATCTGCGTCGCGACCGCTCGCAGGCAATCAAGCGCCTTGGTGAGATCGGCGCCTACCGTGGCATCCGTCATCGACGTGGGCTTCCCGTCAACGGACAGCGCACCCGCACGAACGCACGCACCCGTAAGGGCCCGGCCAAGACCGTGAGCCGCGGCAAGAAGGCGACGGCGAAAACCTAAATGGCGCCTCCTCGAAAGACAGCGGCCAGGGGCCGCACCCGTCGCCGCGTCCGCAAGAACATCGCGATCGGACAGGCGCACATCAAGACGTCGTTCAACAACACGATCGTCGCGCTCACCGACAAGGAAGGCAACGTGATCGCGTGGGAGTCGGCCGGCTCGGCCGGGTTCAAGGGCTCGCGTAAGTCGACACCGTTCGCCGCCCAGGTGACCGCCGACTCGTGCGCGCGCAAGGGCATGGAGCACGGGTTGCAGAAGGTCGAGGTCTTCGTGAAGGGGCCGGGCTCCGGCCGTGAGACTGCGATCCGCTCGCTGCAGGCTGCAGGCCTCGAGATCCTCGGGGTCAAAGACGTGACGCCGCAGGCGCACAACGGCGTCCGGCAGCGCAAGCGGAGGAGGGTCTAGCACCGTGGCCAGGGATCTCGGGCCGAAGTGCAGGCTGTGCCGCCGTGAGGGCCTCAAGCTGTTCCTGAAGGGCGAGCGCTGCCTGACCGAGAAG
>JALYLY010000129.1 GCA_030773975.1 Actinomycetota bacterium
TCGTAGAGGTTCGGAGTCACCACCGTGGCGAGCGGAAAGAGACGCGACACCAGCGTCTCCACCGCGTCGCCCTGCAGCAGCCTCGCTCCGGAGCTCGCGATCATGACCGGATCGACGACGAGCGGGATGCTTCGCCCGTCGAGAAAATCCGCAACGGTCTCGATGACGGCGCGCGAGAAGAGCATGCCGGTCTTCGCGGCGTCCAGGCCGATGTCGTCATAGACGGCGCCGAGCTGCGCGCGGATGAAATCCGCCGGTAGCTCGTGCACAGCGGTCACGCCGGTCGTGTTCTGCGCGGTCAGCGCGACAATCGCGCTCGTGCCGTAGCAGCCCGCGGCGGCGAACGCCTTCAGGTCGGCCTGGACGCCGGCGCCTCCGCCGGAATCCGATCCGGCAATCGTCAAGCAACGTGGAACCAACGCTCTCCCTTCGCCGGTGCTAACCGGATCAGGTTCTACGGGTGTGATCTCAGCCCGAACGGGCACCCCGGTAACCCCAGGCTACCATCGCCAAATGGCTGTCAGCACGTCGCTCTGGGACGAACTGCTCGAGGGCGAACAGGTGGCTCACGTCGAGACGATTCCGCCGGTGGATCCACGGACCGCACCGCTCCCGGACAACCTCCAGCCGAGCTTGCGTAAGGCATTGCCGTTCGGCGCCCTCTACACGCACCAGCGCGAAGCCTTCGATGCAGCCGCGCGCGGCGAGCACCTGATTCTCGCGACCGGTACGGCGTCCGGGAAGTCGCTCGGCTTCAACCTCCCCGTCCTCGACGCGATCGCGCGCGAGCCGAAGAGCCGTGCGCTGTACCTCTACCCGACCAAGGCACTCGCGCAGGATCAAGCCCGCGCGCTGGCCGAGTTGCACGCGCCGAACGTCCGCGCCGCGATCTACAACGGCGACACACCCGGCGAGCGGCGCTGGCAGATTCGCAAATGGGCGAACGTCATCCTCACGAACCCCGACATGCTCCACGTCGGCGTGTTGCCGCATCACGACCGCTGGGCGGACGTCCTGCACAACCTGCGTTACATCGTCGTCGACGAAGCGCACGTCTACCGCGGTGTCTTCGGTTCGCATGTCGGGAACGTCCTGCGGCGGCTGCGGCGGCTCGCGCAGGTCTACGGCGCCGAGCCGCAGTTCCTCATGGCCTCGGCGACAATCGCCAACCCCGGCGAGCTCGCGCGTGACCTTGCGGGCGTCGAAGCGTCCGTGATCGACGACGATGCGGCTCCGCGCGCCGAGCGTACGATCCTGCTCTGGAACCCCGAGCTGCTCGACGCCGAGCTCGGTCTACGCGCAAGCCCCCTCGGCGACGCGTCGAGGCTGATGGCGGACCTTGTCTCCCGCGGACTGCGCACGATCTGCTTCGCGAAGAGCCGGAAGGCCGCGGAATTGATTCACAAGTTCACCGTGGAACGAGTCGACGCCGAGGCCGCGAAGCGGCTCGCTCCGTATCGCGCCGGCTACACGCCCGCGCAGCGCCGGGACATCGAGCGCCGGCTCGTGGAGGGGGAACTGCTGGGCGTCGCCGCGACGGATGCGCTGGAACTCGGCATCGACATCGGCCTGCTCGACTGCGCCATCTCGGTCGGCTTTCCGGGAACCGTCGCGTCGCTGCGCCAGCAGTGGGGACGTGCCGGGCGTCGCGGCCACGGCCTTGCCGTGCTAGTCGCGAGCGAAGACGCGCTCGATCAGTACTTCGTCCGCGAGCCGCAGACCCTGCTGCAGCGCCGCGTCGAAGCGGCGATCCTCGACCACGCCAACCCTCGCGTTCTCGACGGGCACGTCAGGGCAGCTGCGTTCGAGGCGCCGCTGGACGACGACGACCGAGCCACGCTCGGGGACGAGGCGCTCGAGCGTGCCGCACTGCTGCCCGAGCTGAAGCTCACCAAGAGCGGCTACGTGTGGGCCGGACGCGACTACCCGGCCGGACAGTTCGGCCTGCGCAGCACGACGCCCGACACGTTCGCCGTCGTGGAAGCGCAGAGCGGGACCGTTCTGGGAATCGTGGAGCGAGAGCGCGCGTACTCGACCGTCCACGAAGGCGCCGTCTACCTCCACCTCGGCGAGAGCTACCTCGTGCGCGACCTCGACCTCCAGGCGCGCACTGCGCTCGTGACGCCGTACAAGGGGGACTACTACACGCAGGCGAAGAAGGACACGAACACCGCGATCGAGGAGACGCTGCGTACAGAGCGGCGTTGCGGGCTCGACCTCCAGTTCGGACGAATCTCCGTGACCGAGCGAGTGGTCGCGTACCAGAAGAAGTCCATCCGCGACCAGTCGACGCTCGAGACCGTCCAGCTCGACCTGCCGGAGACGAGCTTCGAGACGGAGGCGATCTGGTACGTGCCCGAGCCGGAACAGCTCGCCGGGCTGGAGAAGATGCCCAAGCTGCTCGGAACACTCCACGCCGCAGAGCACTCGATGATCGCGCTGCTGCCGTTGTGGGCGATGTGCGACCGCTGGGACATCGGCGGGCTCTCGACGAACATCCACTTCCAGACGGACGCACCCACGGTGTTCATCTACGACGGACATTCAGGCGGCGTCGGCATCACCGAACGCGGCTTCAACGCGTTCGAAGGCTGGGTCGAGGATACGGCGCGCATGCTCGAGGGCTGCCCCTGCTCGGACGGCTGTCCCTCGTGCGTGCAGAGCCCCAAGTGCGGCAATCTGAACGAGATGCTCGACAAGGACGGAGCGCTGACCTTGCTGAGACGGATGGTGGCGGCATCGACGTCCGCGAACTGACCGACGCCGATGTAGCGCGGATCGGCGACCGGCTTCCCCTGCACAGGCTCGAAAGCGCCCAGACCTATCTGGTGGCCTGGGACGGGAGCGATGCCGTCGGTCACGCGCACATCGCGTGGGAGGGGACTCTGCTCGGCGTGCCGGAGATCGGGGACGTCTTCGTCCCGGCGGAGCTCCGTGGGCGCGGCATCGGGACCGAGCTCTCGGAGGCCGCGGAGCAAATGGCTCATAGACGCGGTCACCGCCAGATCAGCATCAGCGCGAGCATCGCGAACGAGGGCGCATTGCGTCTGTACAGGCGCCTCGGCTACGCCGACGCGGGCCTGCCGCCTACGCGTGTCCGCGGGACGATCATCGTGCGAGCGGGGCCCATGGAGATCGACGACACGCTGCTGTACCTGCTCAAGGACATCGCCGGCTGACCGGCGCTCAGCGGACTGAAGTCCCCCTTTCGGGCGTCTAAGTGCCGATGGTCACAGCCGATTTGGTTGTGATGCGGCCAATCCCTCGCGATCGCGTGGTCCAGGATCTCGCACTCCTCGGGGCTGGAGCGATCGTGCCTGGAGCGGCTCTTACCTTTCTCGGGCGCCACTCGCACAACCTCGGAACGAACGTGCACTTCATCGGCGTCGGCGTCAGCGCCGCAATGGCATCTGTCGCCGCCCTCGCGCTCACGGTGGTCGGCGTCCGACGGCAAGACGGGCGAGTCGTGCTGGTTGGATCGGCTTTCACGGTCATGGCCGCACTCCTCGCCATCCACGGGCTTGCCACGCCTGGCGTTGTGATCGGCGACAACGGCGTGATCGCTCTAACCGGAGCCGCGACGTTGCCCGTCGGCGGCGCGGTCCTCGCCCTCTCCGCGCTACCGGGCTTGCGGCGACCGCAAGGCATCCGCTCCCTCCTCGTTCTCCAGGTCGTGGCCCTCGTCGGCGTCATCGGGCTCGGCGTCGTCGGCATGGCCGTGCCAAGCCTGGTTCCGGCGGTCCCCGAGCCCGCAAGTCCTTCAGCCGTCGCCGCTCTCATCGTCGGAGCGTTCTTCTACTCCCTGCTCATCCTCCGGGCGCTGAAGACCTACCTACTGACGCAGCGGATCACCGACCTCGCGGTCGTGGTTGGCGTCGCTTGGCTCACAGCAGCGCTGCCTCCTGCTCTCCTCCTGAGCTACACGGACCTCGGATGGTGGCTCGGCCACGGCTTCGAGCTTGCCGGCATCGTGATCGTCGGAACAGCTGTCGCGATCGACCTCAGTCAGTCTGTCCAGTCACGCCCGCTCGTGGGCGACCTTCGGGCCGCGGAGCTCGTTGCAAAGGAGGAAGCGTTCCTCGGTGCACGCGTGCACGCGTTGATGCAGCGTCTCGCGGAGAAGGACGAGTCGACGGAAGAGCACACGCGACGTGTCGCCATGCGCGCGGTACAGGTCGGCGAGGAGCTCGGGCTCCCACCGGGGCGATTGCGCGCGCTCGCGATCGGCGGGCTTCTACACGACATCGGGAAGCTCTCCGTGCCAACCCGCATCCTGCAAAAGCCGGCTGCCCTGGAAGAAGACGAGTTCGCCGTCATCAAGCGGCATCCGGAGTGGGGCATCAAGCTCCTGCGAGAGCTCGGCGGTTTCAACTCTTCGGCGCAGAAGCTCGTCCACAGCCATCACGAGCGCCTCGACGGCAAGGGCTACCCCCGAGGTCTGGACGCAAGCTCGATCGGCCTCGATACCCGCATCCTCACCGTCTGCGACGTCTACGACGCGCTCGTTTCACCGCGGGTCTATCGAGCCGCCTGGAGCCACGAGGCTGCGCTCGCCCTACTCCGAGACGAGAGCGGCTCGGCCTTCGACGAACGCTGCGTCGCTGCGCTCGAGCGCGTTCTCGGGCGCGAACAGGTGCAGCCGACCGTCCCGGCGTTTCAGATCGCAGCCGCGACCGTCATCTAGCCGCCGAGTGCCTTCAGCGCGTCCGTCAATCGCTGCCGCGTCGTGAGCACGCCGGCATAGAGGTCGCCGAGCCTGCGGACTCGCTCGAGCACGACCGGCATCGTGAACGAGAGCGGGTCGAGATCCTCGTTCACCTCCGACCAGCGCAAAGGCGTCGACACGGGTGCGCCCGGCCGCGGTCGCACTGAGTACGCCGATGCGATCGTCTTGCCCTCGCCGTTCTGATTCGCGTCGATGAGCACACCGCGCCGCTTCGCCTTCGTCCACTCCGTCGTTGCCAGTCCACGATGCGTGCGTGCAATTGCCCCGGCGACGATCTCTGCGAACTGGCGCGTGTCCGCGTACGTGTACCGACGTTCGACCGGAACGAGGATGTGCATTCCTTCCGCACTCGACGTCTTCGGAAAGCCGACGAGGCCAAACGCATCGAGTGCCTGCTTCACGAGCAGCGCGACCTGAACGGTTTCCTTGAAACTCACGTCGGGCGACGGATCGAGGTCGAAGAGGA
>JALYLY010000130.1 GCA_030773975.1 Actinomycetota bacterium
GTGCACGAGGTGACGGTGTTCGAGCGGCCCGGTGAACAGCGTCCCCGGCGGAGCAATCGACTCCAGCTCCTGCCGGTAGTCGCCGAACCCGACGATCAGAGCGCGTGCGTCGACGCTGCTCAGCGCCTCGAGCAGGAGATGAACGCCTTTGTTGTACAGGAGCTTCCCGAAGTAGACGATCGTCGGCTCGTCTGTGTCGAAGAATTCCTCGAGGCGCGCGGCGTTGCCCTCGTCCGGCTGGCGCTCGTCGAAGTTCCCCGGGTTGTCCGCGTCCGCTCGCGCTTCCTCCAGCAGCCGCGCGAGGGATTCCTCGCGTGAGCGGGAGGGCCGAAACTCCTCGACGTCGACGCCCGGCGGCACCTCGTGCACGCGGTCGACGTGGCCGACCACGTCCTCCAGGACAGCCCGGATGTGCGCCGACCCGACGAACACTGCCTCCGCAGGCGCGAGGCACTCGCGACCCCAGGCGGCGAGCTCCTCGTTGCCGCGCATCGAGTACTCGAGCTCTGACCCGTGCGCTTTGACGGCAAACGGCAGTCCGCTCGCGTAACCGACGGCGGCACCGAGTAGCACGTGGTTCGCGAAGACCAGATCGGCCGGCATCTGCGCG
The DNA here is from genome assembly GCA_030773975.1 of Actinomycetota bacterium. Classification (GTDB taxonomy): domain Bacteria; phylum Actinomycetota; class Thermoleophilia; order Gaiellales; family Gaiellaceae; genus 3-1-20CM-4-69-9. Next base: position 611 of record JALYLY010000130.1, read on the forward strand.
CACAACGCGGTCGCATTGAGCCCGACGTAGCGTGCCCTTTCGTCGATGGTGAAATCCTGCAGGAGCTTCGCCTCGACGCCTTCGTACCGATCGAGCACGAAAACGGGGAGCAACCCGCCGATGTTCGGACGGAACACCTTGGCTCCCGCGAGGTCATAACGCTCGGGATGAGGCTCCTGGCAGACCACGGCGACGTCGTGGCCGGCGCGGCTCCATTCACGTGCGAGGGCACGTGTGTAGACGTTGGACCCTGTTCCACCGAGCAGGTAGCCGTGCCAGAGCAGGATCCGCATGGCCCCGCCCCTCAGGCCTCTTAGGTCAAGTAGAAGTAGAGCGCGTAGAGCAACTCGACCGCCGGGTTCGACGTGTGTACGGCCACGTCCTGCGGCACGTCGAGAAGGGCTTCCGAGTAGTTGAAGATGATCCTGACGCCCGACTCGACCAGGTCGTCCGCAACGCGCTGTGCGTTGTCGGCAGGAACGGCGACGACGCCGACGATGATGTTCTTCTCCCGAATCGTGTTCGAGAGGCGCACATAGTCGCTGACAGGGACGTTCCCGACCGGACGGCCCACCTTGTCCGGATCGGTGTCGAACACCGCAGCGATGTTGATTCCGTGCTCCGCGAAGATCGGCGAGCTGGCAATCGCCTGACCGAGGCGCCCCGCCCCGATGAGCGCGATGTTGTGCTGACCCTGGGTGCGGAGGATCTTGCGGATCTCTCCGAGCAGCGAGTCGATGTTGTAGCCGACCCCGCGCTTCCCGAACTTCCCGAACGCGGAGAGATCACGCCGGATCTGGGTCGCGTTGATGTTCGTGTAGTCGGAGATCTCCTGGGAGGAGATGCGCTCCTTTCCCATCTTCTTCGCCTGCGTCAGCACCTGGAGGTAGCGGGACAGGCGTGCCGCCACTCCGACCGTCAAACGATCAGACACAGCCACCGGGCTCCTGGATTCGAGAGTTTGTGACAACCCGAACCCGTTGTATCACGCGACGCCGGGGGCGCGCGTAGGTCAACTTTGTGCGGCCACTTTGCGGCGAAAGGCATCTGGGTCCACGTAGTAGACAAACGCCCGCTCGCCGTCGATCTCCACGACGGGGAGCCATTCGCGGTACTTCGCCTCGAGGACCGGGTCTCCGTCGATGTCGATCTCTTCCAGGGCGAATGGCACGTCGACGCGGACAGCCTCGAGGACCTTCCGTGCCCGTTCGCAGAGATGACAGCCCTCCGCGCGGTAGAGAACGACGTTACGGATAGATCCCGCGCGTGACCGTCGCTTCAGCGACGCGCTGGACGGCCAAGCCGTAGGCAGCGAGGCGCATCGAGACACTTCGGCTCTCCATCAAGGCCCAGGTCTCGTTGAACGCGCGTGTGATGATGTCGTTCAGCTTCGCGTTGACCTCGGCTTCCTTCCAGAAGTACTCCTGTAGCCCCTGGACCCACTCAAAGTAGGAGACGATCACGCCGCCGGCGTTCGCGAGGATGTCGGGGAGGACGAGCACGCCCTTCTCCTCGAGGATCTCGTCGGCGGCGGGCGTCACCGGACCGTTGGCGCCCTCGACGATGATCTTCGCCCTGACCTTGCGGGCGTTCTCCGCGGTGATCACCTGCTCCAGGGCGCACGGCGCAAGAACGTCGCACTCGAGCAAGAGCAGGTCTTCGTTCGAGATCGGCTCGGCGCCTCTGAAGCCGCCGAGCGACCCCGTCTCACGCTTGTGCGCGATCGCCGCCTGAACGTCGATGCCGTTCGGGTTGTGAAGGCCGGAGCTCGAATCCGAGACGGCGACCACCGTCGCCCCGTCCTCGGCGAGAAATTTGGCGAGATACGAGCCGACGTTGCCGAAGCCTTGCACCGCGACCGTCGTGCCCTGCAGCGACAGCTGTTGCTTGCGCACGGCTTCCCGCACGCAATAGAGGGCGCCTCGCGCTGTCGCCTCCTCGCGTCCGAGCGAGCCGCCGATCGTGAGCGGCTTGCCGGTGACGACTCCCAGGACCGAGTGGCCCTTGTTCATCGAGTAGGTGTCGAAGATCCAGGCCATCACGCGCCCGTCGGTGCCGACGTCCGGCGCGGGGATGTCTTTCTCCGGTCCGATCTCGTTGATGATCTCCGAGGTGAAGCGGCGCGTCATGCGCTGCAACTCGCCCTCCGACATCGTCTTGGGATTGCAGACGACGCCGCCCTTGGCACCGCCGAACGGGATTCCCGCCAGAGCGCACTTCCACGTCATCCACATCGCGAGCGCCTTGACCTCGTCGAGCGTGACGTCCGGGTGGTAGCGGATACCGCCTTTCGAAGGGCCGCGGGCGACGTTGTGCGTGACGCGATACCCCTGGAACACGCGGGTCGTTCCGTCGTCCATCGAGACGGGTACCGAAACAGAGAGCGCCTTCTTGCACTCCTGCAGAACATTGACGAGGTTCGGATCGATCGCAAATGTGTCTGCGACCTTCTTCAGCTGGGACCTCGCGATCTCGAAGGGGTTCTCGCGAAGGTGCGAGACGGGCGCATCGACGGTGGTCACGTCAGCTCCTTTTTCCGCGCAAATGGGAACATTTTCGGGTTTTTGGTGGGCGGCTGAGCCTACTTGATCGTGAATCCGACCGTTCGGATCGTCGGCGGCCCGGCGTCGGTCGCGAAGGCCACTAGCCTGAGCTCGTAATCGCCCTTGGGGAGGACGGCCCCGATCGGGTCGCGACCGGTCACCCCGAACGAATAGCGACCCGGCAGCACATCGCGTAGGCGCGCGAGCAGTCCGATGCGGCCGCCGTCCGGGCTCCACAGTTCGAGGTCGAGGCGGGACAGCGGCAGCACGTCCGGCTCACCGGCCGAACGCCGCACCGAGCCTGCCACGAAACTCAGCAACGCAGGCGCGGCATCAGAGGGCGAGAACGCGCGCATCGAGAGCCGAACGGAGGCAAGGCCCGCCGGCAGGCGTGGCCCGAAGGTGATCGCCCACGGCACGCGAATCTCCCTGCCGGCTGCCGGCGTGACGATCACGACGCCTTCCGCCGGCGCCGTTCCCACGAGCTTGCTCGTCACTCGTGCGCGAACACGGACTCGAATCGATCGTCCGGGGCCGAGCGACAGATGCTGCGGCGTGAGATCGAACCGGAGCGCCGCGGCTCCCTCCTGGGCGACGCGCACCTCGAGCGACAGGATCAGGCGGCGGAAGGAGACGTTGCGGAGGACGAACTCCTGCTCCGTACGCCAGTTGCGGCTGTCGGCTCGTCCGAGCGCGAGCGACGCTGGGCTCGCGCCAACCTCGGTCGCGGTCGCACCGCCGAGATCGATCAGCCCTACGCCCTGGGCGGTGACGCGGTCGTCGGGAAGCGGGCGCGCGGCGCCGACAAGCAGGCTCTTCAGCGCGTCGGCGTCCAGATCTGGGCGCGCCTGTGCAAGAAGTGCGGCGGATCCCGCGACGAGCGCAGCCGCCGCGCTCGTGCCGTTGACCGTGCCGTAGCGCGCCGAGCCGTCGGAGTTCGCTCCCGGCTCGGCCGTCTCGAGTGCGACGCCCGGCGCCACCACCTCAGGCTTGACGCGACCGTCGAACGCGAGACCGGTCGAGGAGAAGCGCATCACCCTCCCCTCGCCTGCGTTCGGCTCGGTCCGAACGGCGCTGAGCGACACGGTCGTCTGCACTCCACTGTGAATCCTGTCCAGCAGCGTTTGTGCAACGTCCTCGGGAACGGAGACCGCAGGTATCGGTCCGCTCTCGTCGAGGCCGATGCCGCCTGCTGGAAGATCCGCGCCGTAGAACAGGACCGCCACCGCCCCTGCCTGGGCGGCGTTCGCGACCGATCCGTTGGGATCGACTCCGGCCGGGAGGAGCGCGGCGCGGCCGGCGACCAGGCTGGAGCCGCGTCGGTCGAAGAAGTCGAGCAGCGGAACGGCGCCGCGATAGCCGGCCGCCCCGCTCGTCTCCGATCTCGGCGCGCCGATCCCGACGTCGAGAGATCCGGTAGGCGTGACCGCGCCGGCGAGCGGCCGCATCCCGTCGAGCTCGATGCGAAGTCCTGCGCGCAGGACGACGCGCACCTGTCCGAACCGGGGACGTAGGTCGACAGCGCCGACCGTCAGGACCGCGGGCGAGCCTCCAGGGCCCGCCACACTGCCGTAGCCTGGCCCCGCGGGGCCGTCGTTCCCGGCGGGGGCCACGACCAGCGTGTCGAGCCGCGTGGCACCGGCTGCGGCCCGTGCAAGGGGCCCGTCGGCAAACGCAGCGAACGGCTCCGCGACACCGACCAATGCGACACGCGCCGCATCGTGCGCGTCGCCGTCGCCGTTCGGGTCGACCGCTCGCTCCAACCCAGCGAGTAGTTGATCCGTGCGTCCGTACACAGCCCAACTCGCGGACGCGTCTCGCTGCCACCCGGCGATGCGGATCGGCAGCACCGTCGCGCCCGGTGCGACGCCCGCGAGCGCGCCGGGCCCGCCCGAACCGACCAGCAGGCCAGCCATCTCCGTACCGTGCTGTTCGAGCTGGGAGGGGTCGTCAGGGCGCGAAGCGGCCAGCGCACCGGCCTCGCCGCCGACGATGTCGATGCCGCCCGAGACCCGGCCGCGCAGGAAGGGCTGGGCCCGATCCACGCCCGTGTCGAGCAGGGCGATCGTCACGCCGCGACCGTCCTTGTCGGAGAGGCCGATGTTCGGGCGTTCGCCGAACCCGGAGCTCGTCAGGAGACGCGAGCTGAGCGAAGCCGGATAGGCGGCGCGAACGGGATAGACACCCTCCACCTCGGGGGCACGCTCGAGCAGGGCGATCCCGCGCGCGTCGAACGCCGCCGAGAAGCCGTTGACGGTCCGTGTGAAACTGAACTCGGGTTGGACGACGACGCCCTGGACGTGCAGGCGCGCTACGAGCAGTTTCTGCGACGAGAGAGCGGTCTCCATCCAGCGACGTTCCTCTTCGCTCGTGGCCAGGCCCCCGACACGACCGACGCGGTCCGCCAGCGCCGGCGCCTTGAGCAGGACGATGACTCGCTGGCCGACCGCGACGCGGGGTCGCTGCGCGCCCGCGAGCCCCTGCCAGCTCGGCTCTCCTTGCCGGACCACGCTCCTGCTCGGACCTCCGGCGGCGATGAGGACCGCCGTGGCGACGACCGCAAGAGCCGCAAGCACCAGGGCATTGAACGGCTCACGCGGTGGACGCGTAGGCATCGAGCCCAAGATAGCCGGGATAGGGGATGGGACTGGAGAACCGGGCGGCCGAGGCGATCATGGCCGCGTTGTCGGTACAGAGCGCCGGTGGCGCAGCCGTGGCCTGAGGCAGGGCAGCCCTCAGCTCGGAGTTCGCAGCGACTCCGCCGACGACCGCGATCCTGGTTGCTCCGATCTGCTCACCAGCCTGGCGTGTGCGCTCCACGAGCGCACGTACGATCGCACACTGGTAGCTCGCAGCCAGATCAGCTCGGCCGCGCTCTAGCTCTTCCGCCGTCAGTTCTCTGACCGCGTACAGCAACGCGGTCTTCAGACCGGAGAACGAGAAGTCGAGCCCGGGGACGCGCGCAACGGGAAACTCATACGCGCTCGGGTCGCCCTCCCGCGCGATGCGGTCGATCTCCGCGCCGCCGGGATAGCCGAGGCCGAGGAGCCGCGCCCCCTTGTCGAAGGCCTCCCCCGCCGCATCGTCCAGCGTCGTTCCGAGGACCCGCGGTTTGCTCTTGTGATCCTGAACGTCGAGCAGCAGCGTGTGGCCGCCGCTCGCCAGCAGGCAGAGGAACGGCGGCTCGACCGGATCCGGCTGGAGATAGAGCGAGGCGACGTGGCCCTGCAGATGGTCGACCGCGGCCAAAGGCAGCCGCCGCGCCCAGGCGATCGCCTTGGCAGCGGCGACGCCGACGAGCAGCGCGCCGATCAGCCCGGGACCCGCCGTGACGCCGACGAGGTCGACGTCGTCGAGCGAGGTGTCCGCTTCAGCAAGCGCCTCCTCAAGAACGGGCGTAACGAGCTCCAGATGACGCCGCGACGCGACTTCGGGCACGACTCCGCCGTAACGGGCATGTAGGTCGGCCTGCGACGAAACGACGTTCGAGAGGATCGTCCCGTCTGGCTTGATCACCGCCGCGGCGGTCTCGTCGCAAGAAGTCTCTAAGCCGAGTATCATGCGCTTTCGC
>JALYLY010000131.1 GCA_030773975.1 Actinomycetota bacterium
GGTTAGGGTTGCCCGGTGCGGGTCTACCTTGCTGGACCGCTCTTCACCCCGTACGAGCGGTCCTTCATCGACGAGTGCGCGGGGCGGCTGCGTGCCGACGGCATCGAGGTGTTCGTCCCACACGAGAATGCGCTCGCCGCGGGCGATACGTCGGCAGCGACCATCTTCGCGAAGGATTGGCAGGGTCTATCCGATGCAGACGCTGTGGTCGCCGTTCTCGACGGACCAATGGTCGACGACGGCACGGCCTGTGAGGTCGGCATCTTCTACGCGCTCATGCAGGCCGACTCGACCAAGAAAGGGGTCGTCGGTTTGCTCACCGATCTCCGCAGCACGCTCGGCCACGAAGGCCACGGTCTGAATCTGTTCGTGCTTGGCTGCATCGAGGCGGCGGGAAAGGTGTGCAACTCGATGGACGAGGTCGCCGCCGCGCTCGCCGAATGGCGCTAGCTACCGCTGCGCCGATCCTTGCCGGAACGCCGCTCCTGATCTGACCGGCGGCTATCGGCTTCCCGCCGGTCGCCGTCCGGCGGCGGTCCGGCGTCGCGCTCGCGACGGTCTTTTCCTGAGCGCCGGTTTTTTCCGGAGCGCCGGTCGCCACCTGAACGCTTTTCTTCTGCCATGTGCTTATTGAAGGACGCTACTCCCACGCAGTCAAGCTTCCTCTTCGTCTTCGCCCAGCGCATCGGCGAGCAGAGCGCAGGCGTAGGCCCGCCAGGCTATGTCGGGATCGCGTAACCGCTCGAGGGCCTTCGCATCCGCATCCAGCCGCTCGACTGCGCGGGCCAGCGCCTCGCGGCGTTCCGCCGAGTCGAGGTCGCCGGCCAGCTCGATCACGGCAGGATCGTCGAGTGCCGGGTCGCGGTTGAGCGCTCCGCCGGCGGCGAAGACGAACAGCGCGCGTCGCAGCGCGGCGTTCCGTTCGTCGTCCTCGAGCGGGACGTCCTGTCCGGCGACGTAGGCGAGGACGATGAGGTCGACGTCGCTAGCCGTCAGGCTGCGTACTCGTCCGCGATCGAGAGTGCTTCATCGAGGATCCCGATGCCCTCGTCGATTTCGTCCCGCGTGATCGTGAGCGGTGGGGCGACGATGATCACGTTCCAGTGCGTCATCAAGTAGAGACCGCGCTCGAGGGCAGCTTTCGCGACGCGCGCGACCGGCGCGAACGCCTCGCCCGTTGCGTTGAACGGCACCAGCGGCTCGCGCGTCTCGCGATTTTTGACGAGCTCGATTCCCCAGAAACAGCCGAGCCCGCGGACGTCTCCGATCGAGGGGTGCTCGCTCTCCAGTTCGTGCAGTTTCTCGATGAAGACCCCGCCCATCTCGGCCGCGTTCTCGACGATGCCCTCTTCCTTGAAAGCAGCGATCGACGCAACAGCCGAAGCGCAGGCCAGTGGATGCCCGGAGTAGGTGAGCCCGCCGGCGAAGTACTTGTCGCGCACCCAGTCGGCGATCGCCTTCCGGACGATCATCGCGCCGAGCGGGACGTAGCCGGAGTTGATGCCCTTCGCGACGGTGAGGATGTCCGGCACGACGTCCCAGTTGTCCACGCCGAACCACTTACCGGTGCGGCCGAAGCCGGCCATCACCTCGTCGGCGATCAACAGGATGCCGTGGCGGTCGCAGACCTCGCGGATCGCCTGCAGGTAACCGTCGGGCGGGACGATGATGCCGTTCGTTCCGACGATCGGCTCGAGGATCACGGCGGCGACGGTGTGCGCGCCTTCGTACTGGAGGATCTCCTCGAGGTGCGGCGCGCCCGTACAGACCGGACAGGGGTCGGGATGTCCGGCGGGGCAGCGATAGGTGTACGGGTCGAGCATGCGAACGACGCCCGGGATCCCCGGCTCGGCCGGCCAGCGACGCGGATCGCCGGTGAGTGTGATCGCGCCGGCTGTCGCGCCGTGGTAGGAGCGGTAGCGCGCGATGATCTTGTGCCGCCCCGTGTACCAGCGCGCAAGCTTGACCGCGTTCTCGTTCGCCTCGGCGCCACCGTTCGTGAAGAAGGACATCTGGAGGTCGCCCGGCGTGACCTCGGCGAGCAATCGCGCGAGCGTGGAGCGCGCCTCGGTCGCCATCGGCGGGCCGATCGTGCAGAGCTTCTCGGCCTGCTCCTTGATCGCGGCCACGATCTTCGGATGCTGGTGGCCGATCGAGACGTTCACGAGCTGCGATGCGAAGTCGAGATACCGCTTGCCGTCGTAGTCCCAGAAGTAGCGGCCCTCGCCGCCGGCCACGGGAATCGGATCGACCCCGTTCTGCACCGACCAGGAGTGGAGGACGTACTGCTTGGCGTCGGCGACGACCTGCCGACCGAGCTCGGTGTTCGTGTCGAGAATCGCCACGGCCTGAGCTTACCGCGGAAAAGTCGCAGGGATCACGGCCGGCGGAGTCCCGATCACGATCGCGATCTCCCTCAGGTTCTCGAGCTCGATCTGGCGAGGATTGCCGGTATAGGCGTTGCCGTCGACGTAGATCGAAATCGGGGCCGCCGGCTTGCAGTAGCCGCCGACACACTTGTTGTCGAGTCGCACGTTCCACTCGGTGAAGAACTCGCCGAGATTGTTGAACTGATTCTTCTTCGCTTCGGTGTGCAGGATGCCGTAGACGTCGTGCGTGTGGAGCGGAGAGATACAGGGCTGCGCGCAGGGAGGGTCGATGAAGCCCCAGGCGATCGAGCCGTCCTTCTGCTTGGCGTGGTGCACGCCTGGGTCATGGATCTCGATCCCGATCCCGGCCGGAACCGTAACCGGGCTGGCGTTCACGAACACATCGAGATGCGCATGGACGTGCAGGAGGAGGAACTCGTGCGTTTCCGGTGTCAGGCCCGCCTTCTCCGTCAGCTTCATCGGATCTGCGGGGGCCGGCCAGGGAGCCGCACCCTTCGTCGGCGTCGGGGCGGGCCCGGCCTGCGCCGTGGTCTTCTTGCCACCTCCGCCGCAACCTGCCAGGGCCAGCACGAGCAGACAGATGCCCCAGCCTCTCATCCGCGGCACCCTATCCGCGGTACGCTGATTGGGTCACGCGAGGAGAATGAGATGACCGAGCTAGCGAGCCCGCCCGTACAACGAGAACAGGACGTCAAGCGGATCAGCCACTGGATCGGCGGCCGCCTGGTCGAAGGGGGTTCGGGTCGCAGCGGCCCGGTCTACAACCCGGCGTTGGGACAGCAGACGGGTGCCGTCGACTTTGCGACACCGGAAGAGGTGGACAGCGCGGTGCAGGCTGCAAAGGAAGCCTTCGAGTCCTGGCGGGCCATCTCGCTTTCCAAGCGGACGGCGATCTTCTTTCAGATTCGCGAGCTCGTCCATGAGCGGCAGGAGGACATTGCGCGAATCCTGACGGCGGAGCACGGCAAGGTGCTCTCGGACGCGAAGGGGGAGGTTGCGCGCGGGCTCGAGGTGATCGAATACTGCTGTGGCATTCCCGAGTTGCTGAAGGGCGAGTTCTCGGAGCAGGCGTCGACGGGCATCGACGTCTACTCGATCCGCCAGCCGCTCGGCGTGGTCGCCGGCATCACGCCTTTCAACTTTCCGGCGATGGTTCCGATGTGGATGTGGGCGCCCGCGCTCGCGTGCGGCAACACGTTCGTGCTCAAGCCGTCGGAGAAGGATCCCTCCGCGTCGCTCTATGTGGCGGAGCTGCTGAAGGAGGCCGGCGCCCCGGACGGTGTCTTCAACGTCGTGCACGGAGACAAGGTTGCGGTGGACGCCGTACTCGAGCATCCGGATATACAGGCGGTGTCGTTCGTGGGCTCCACGCCGATCGCGCGCTACGTCTACGAGACCGGGACGAAGCACGGCAAACGTGTGCAGGCCCTCGGTGGTGCGAAGAACCACATGATCGTCCTTCCGGACGCCGACATCGACATGGCGGCCGATGCCGCCGTGAGCGCGGCTTATGGCTCGGCCGGCGAGCGCTGCATGGCGATCTCCCAGGTCGTCGCGGTCGGAGATGCGGCCGACCGGCTCGTCAAGGCGATCGAGGATCGTCTCCCGAAGATCAAGGTGGGCAACGGGCTCGAGCCTGACGTCGAGATGGGGCCGCTCGTGACGCGTGAGCATCGCGACAAGGTGGCGTCCTACATCGACGGCGCGCGCGATCAGGGCGCGGACGTAGTCGCCGACGGTCGCGAGAGCGCCCCGGACGGCGACGGCTTCTTCCTCGGCGTGTCGCTGCTCGACAACGTAACGCCCGAGATGGACGCCTACAAGGACGAGATCTTCGGGCCCGTGCTCGGCGTGACACGGGTCGGCACCTACAACGAGGCAGTGCGGCTCGTGAACGACAACCCGTATGGAAACGGGACGGCGATCTTCACGCGTGACGGCGGCGTTGCGCGCCAGTTCCAGTTCGACGTGCAGGCCGGCATGGTCGGCATCAACGTCCCGATTCCGGTGCCGGTTGCGTACTACTCGTTCGGCGGCTGGAAGAACTCCCTCTTCGGCGACACTCACATCTACGGGCCGGAGGGGATCAACTTCTACACGCGCGGCAAGGTCGTCACGTCGCGGTGGCCCGACCCGGCGACGTCGAAGGTCGACCTCGGCTTTCCGCAGACCCGCTAAACGGCGCGACCTGTCCTCATTCCGATCTGGACCGCGGCGTGCCGCACTCGAACCTACGCCACGTAAAGCGAAGCGCCTTGTCCCAGCGAGCCGGTTGTGGAAGAAAAGTCACACTTTCGACACACCCATCCCGTCCGAAAGGTTCATGCGCAGCACCTGCCCTCTCGAGACACGAGGGGGACAGTCCCCGGCCTGTCTAGTAGCGACGCGGCTGCAACAGTCGCGTCGGCGGGTTAGCGTAGGCCGGTGACAGAGCCCCCATACAAGCCGCTCGATGCGCAGGTGATTCCTCGCTTCGCAGGGATCCGGACTTACATGCGCGCGCCCCACGTGACCGAGCTCGTGGGGGTCGACGCAGCGGTTTACGGGATTCCCTTCGACACTGCGACGAGCTATCGCACCGGTGCGCGGTTCGGACCCGAGGCGATTCGTTCCGCCTCGGCGCTGATCCGCCCTTACCATCCTGTGCACGACGTGAACATCGTCGACGCGCTTTCGATCGTCGACTACGGCGACCTGCCGGTTTCACCAGGCGACATCGAGCGGACGTACGGCCAAGTGGAGGAAGGGCTCGCGCCGCTCGTCGACGCGGGTGTCTTTCCGGTAGCGCTCGGCGGCGACCACTCGATCTCCCTCGCGGAGTTACGCGTGCTCGCGAAGCGGCACGGACCGCTTGCCCTGGTGCAGCTCGACGCACACGCCGACACGTGGGAGGCGTACTTCGGCCAGAAGTACTTCCACGGCACGACCTTCAAGCGAGCCGTGGAGGAGGGCCTCGTCGACGCGGCGGCGTCGGTTCAGGCCGGGATGCGGGGCTCCGTCTACGCCGCCTCCGATCTGGGAATGGCACGCGAGCTCGGCTTCACGGTGATCGAAAGCGAGGAGCTGCGAGCGCTCGGGTCGGAGCGCTACGGGGAGCTGGTCAAAAGCAAAGTGGGGGAGCGTCCCGTCTTTTTGTCCTTCGACATCGACTTTCTCGATCCGGCGTTCGCCCCTGGAACCGGGACGCCCGAGGTCGCCGGCTTTTCCACCGCCGAGGCGCTCGCCTTTCTGCGCGCCCTGCGCGGAATCAAGCTCGCCGGCTGCGACGTCGTCGAAGTGGCGCCCGCCTACGACGGAGCGGGACAGCCGACGGCTCTCGCTGCGGCGAACGTCGTCTTCGAGCTGCTCGCGCTACGGGCGCTCGGTCCGCCCTGATGGCGGTGGCCATTCGGTGAGCGGCTTACCGATCTCCCAGTGATGCCCGAACGGATCTTCGATCCGTCCGAGCAGCCAGCCATGTGACTCTTCGACGGGAGCGACCTCGGTCGCGCCGAGTGCAATCGCGTGCTCGCACACCGACCGGGGATCCTCGACGATCAACAACAGCCGCACGGTGTTGCCGCCCACGGATTCTGGGCTGAAGTTCTTGTGCTCTGGTGACTCGTCGGCGACCCAGAAGGATCCTTTGTCGATGGAGAGTTGAGCCACGACTGCCTCGTGCTGGTCGGTGCCGCCCACGCGATAGATCTCGACCGCCCCGAAGGCAGCCTTGTAGAACTCGACGGCGGCGCGCCCCCGCCGGACGGAGAGCTCCGGAGAGATCTCCATGCTTTCTATGCGGCCGTGGCCGCCGCTGTAGCGGCGCGCGTCAACTCTTCGCCGAACTTCGCGCGCCGGACGAACTGGCCGATACCCGGCTCGGCGACGAGGTCGTCGCCCTCGACCAAGATCTGGCCACGCAGCAACACGACTTCGGGAGTCCCGGTGACCTCGGTGCCCTCGTAGAGGTTGTAGTCCGTCTTCGAGTGCTGCGTCTTCGCCGAGATCGTCACCTTCTTCTCCGGGTCGAAGACGACGATGTCCGCGTCGGAACCGACCGCGATCGTGCCCTTGCGCGGATAGAGGCCGAAGAGCTTCGCGGGATTCGTCGACAGCAGCTCGACCATCCGGTTCAGCGAGATCCGGCCGGCGCGTGCGCCGAACTCGTGGATCATCTGCAGACGATTCTCCAGCCCCGGCCCGCCGTTCGGGATCTTGGAGAAGTCGTCCCTGCCCATCGTCTTCTGCCCGTCCCAGAGGAACGCGCAGTGGTCGGTGGAGATCGCCGACAACGTGTCGGTACGGACGGCGTTCCAGAGGACGTCCTGGTTCTCCTTCGCCCGCGGCGGCGGTGTGTAGACGTACTTCGCGCCTTCGAAGTCGGGGCGCTCGAGGAAGGTGTAGTCGACGAAGAAGTACTGCGTGCACGTCTCGCCCCACACATCCCAGCCCTTCTCGCGCGCGAGCTGAATCGGCTCGACGGACTCCTTGCACGACACGTGCACGACGTAGAGAGGAGCGCCGGCAACTCGCGCAAGTTGAATCGCCCGGTTGGTCGCCTCGCCCTCCGTCTCAGGCGGCCGCGTGAGCGCGTGCCAATGCGGCTCGGTGTGACCCTCCGCCAGCGCCTTCTTCACGAGTACGTCGATCGCATCGCCGTTCTCCGCGTGCACCATCACGAGGGCGCCGGTCTCGGCCGCGACCTCCATCGTCTTGAAGAGCGTCTCGTCGTCCACCATCAACGCGCCTTTGTATGCCATGAAGAGCTTGTAGGACGTGATCCCCTGGTCGGGTAGGGACGCAAGCTCCTCCAGCGTTCCGCCCTCGCGGAGATCCGTGACCGCCATGTGGTAGCCCATGTCGATCACCTGCTTGCCGTTCGCCTTGCTGCGCCATTCGTCGATCGCATCGCCGAACGTCGAGCCGGGCGGCTGGATGATGAAGTCGACGTGGCACGTCGTGCCGCCGAAGGCCGCGGCGGTCTGTCCCGACTGGACGTCGTCGATCGTCGTCGTCCCGCCGAACGGCATGTCGAGGTGCGTATGGGGGTCGACGCAGCCGGGAAGCACGTACTTCCCGGCTGCATCGATCACTCGCTCGGCCTGGACATCGAGTGATTCGCCGATCAGGGAGATCCGCTCGCCTTCGACATAGATGTCGCCGACGTAGTCGTCCGCCGCGCTGATGATACGGCCGCCTTTGATCAATACGGACATCGTGGGTCTCCTCCCTTCGGCCTCGTTCTTATTTCCCGCCCTCGGTGACCTTTACCTTCGCCTTCTTCCACTTCTTGCCGTAGACGTCGACGCCCTGGGCTTTCAGTTGCGCCACGGCGGCCTTGGCTAGGTCGACCCGGTAGGCGCCGGACGGCGCCTTGTTGATCACCTTGAACTGCTGCGCGATCTTGGCAGTCCGGCTGAACGCCTTCGGATCCGTGATCCCGATGCCGAGCTTGTTCGGCCAGATCAGCGCGTTGATCTCGTTCATCTGCCAGCGCTGATGTCCGCCCGGTAGTGCCGGCCCGTTCTTGAGCACGATCTTGACGCAGTCGGCCGCGTGGTCACGGCAGTAGATCCAGCCCTTGAAGGAAGCCGCGAGGAACTTCTTCGTGATGGCCTGGTTCTTTTTGTCCTTGATCCAGTCGTCGCGTACGAAGAGCTCGTCCTCGAGCATCGACGTGCCTGCGCCCTTACTTGTGTTCTCCATGCTGATGACGTTCAGATCGGAGAGTGTGTAGAGCTTTCCCGTCTTCGGGTTCTTGCTCTCGAGTACCTGCGCGAGCTCGTTGTAGGTCATCGCCGCTGCGGCGTCGACCTCTCGGCTGAGGAACAGATCCATGTTGAACGGCTGGTTGACGATGGTGACGTCACTCTTGTTCTGCGGATCCATGCCGTTCTTGACGAGCGCCGCGTAGAGCTCGTTCTCATTCCCGCAGCACCAGACGCCGACCTTCTTGCCGCGCATCTTTCCGATCGTCGTGATGCCGCTGTCCTTCCAGCTGATCTCGGTCATGCCGCTTTTCGAGAACACCTGCGCGATCTGCATGATCTTCTTGCCGCCGTCACGGAACGAGAGCAGGCTCGGCACCCAGTCGATCCCGAACTCCGCTTGCTTCCCGAGCACGACCTGCTCGGGCGTGATGGTCGGGCCGCCGACCTTGAGGCTCACGTCGAGCCCGGCCTGCGAGTAGTACCCCTTTGCCTTCGCGGCGTAGTACCCCGCGAACTGCGCCTGCGTGACCCATTTCAGCTGCAGGGTCACCTTGGTCGCTTTCGTGCTCGTCCCCAGCTTGGTTCGGGCGGCTGCCCCTCCCGCCACGATCAGGCACGCGAGCACCACGATTCCCACGACCCACCTGTGCTTCATCCGCTTCCTCCTCTAGTCCGACGTGTCGCCATTGTCTACTTCTCTCATTCCGTTTGGAAGGCCCGTGCGGATGGATGCCAGCTCGTCGTCAGTCGCTCCGCCAGGGCCACCACCGCGTAGAAGACGATGCCGAGCAGGCTGGCCATCACGATTCCCGCCCACGCGTCGGTGAAGTTGCCATACGACGAATCGTTGAGGATCTTCACGCCGAGCGCCTCGATCGGCCCGCCGAAATACTCGCCGACGATCGCGCCGATCATCGAGAGGACGGTCGCGATCTTCAATCCGGTGAACATGTGCGGGAGCGCATTTGGTATCCGGACCCGCCGGAACAAGGAGATTCGTCCCGCCGCGTAGGACTGCATCAGCTCGATGGAGGACGGATGGACGGACGTCAGCCCCCGCAGCGTGTTGATCATCACCGGGAAAAAGCAGAGCACGGCGGCGATCGCCATCTTCGAGAACGGATTCAGCAAGCCGAACCAGTTGTTCATGATCGGGGCGAAGGCGATGATCGGGATCGCGTTGGCGGCGACCGCATAGGGCATGAAAGCGCCCGCAAGCGGCCGCCACGCGGCGAAGAGAAGCGCGACGAGGATGCCGAGGCCCGACCCGAGGGCGTAGCCCCCGAGCGCCTCCTTGAACGTATAGATCCCCTGGCTCCACAGGGCGCTCTTCTGCGTCCAGAACGCCTCGGCGATCGACGTCGGCTTCGGCAGGAGGAACTCTTGGACGTGAAACGCCGTAACGAGTCCCTGCCAGGCGCCGATGCCGATCGCAAAGACGGCCACTGCGGGAATCCAGTCGAGCGCCATGCGGCCGATTCGACGCCCGAAGTTCCCTGGAACAGGCTGGGCGGTCGTGCTCACGACAAATCTTCCACCAAGGCGGGCTCCTGGGTCTCGCCGAGCGGTGCGCCTGCCGCGGCGAGTTGCTCGCGTACCCGTGTGACGAGCTCGAAGAAGCGCGGCTGTTCCCTCGCCGTACTGGTGCGCGGTTGCGGCAGGTCGACGTCGACGACGCCCGCGACGCGTCCTGGTCTGGCCGACATGACGACAACGCGCGTCGAGAGGAAAACCGCCTCGGGAATCGAGTGCGTCACGAAGACGACAGTCGAGCCCGTCTCCTGCCAGATCCTTAACAGCTCCGTATTGAGCCGCTCACGCGTCATCTCGTCGAGAGCCCCGAACGGCTCGTCCATCAGCAGCAGGGTCGGTGAGAACGAAAGCGCGCGTGCGATCGAGACGCGCTGCTGCATACCGCCGGAGAGCTGCCAGGGATGATGGCTCTCGAACCCGGTGAGCTCGACGAGCTCCATCATGTCCTTGACCCGGGCGTTCCGGCGGCCTCGACTCCAGCGCAGCAGCTCGAGGGGAAGCGAGATGTTCTTCGCCACCGTCCGCCAGTCGTAGAGGACGGCGTCCTGGAAGACGATGCCGTACTCGTGGTCGCGCCGCGCGCGTTCCGCCGGCTTGCCGTTGACCTGGACGGTCCCGGCGGTCGGTTTGGTCAGGTCGCCGATGATCCGTAGCAGCGTCGACTTGCCACAACCAGAGGGCCCGATCAGGGAGACGAACTCGCCCGGCTCGACGTCGAGGTCGATCCCGTCCAGAGCAGTCACGCCGGCGTTGAACTGCTTCGAGACTCCTTTGAGCGAGACGGCCGTCATGCAACGTGCTCCGGCGCGCGTTTGAGGACGAGGCGCTCTAGAAGGACAACGGCAAGGAAGAACGTGATGCCGAGCAGTGCGCAGGCGATGATCGTCGCCCAGAGATTCGCGGGCTGGGTCGAGTAGTACTGATTGAAGTTCACGATCGCATAGCCGAGCCCGCCCTGAAGGGACGCGGGCGTCTCCCCGATGATGGCGCCGATGACGCTCGCCGTTGCCGAGATCTTCAGCGCCGAAAAGACGTACGGAAGGGAGGCAGGCACTCGGAGCCGCCACAGAATCTTCCAACGCCCTGCCGCATAGGACCGCATCAGTTCCATCGCGCGAGGGTCGGGCGAGTGCAGGCCGCGAAGCGTGTTGATCGCGACGGGGAAGAACGTCAGATAGGCGGCGATGACGGCGACTGCGACCCATGGGTTGACGCCTTTCGTCCCGAGCCCGAGAACCACCATCGGCGCGATCGCGAGAATCGGCACGGTTTGAGACACGACGATGTACGGCAGGAGGCCACGACGCAGCAGAGTCGAGTGCGCCAGCACGACGGCCAGCAGGAAGCCGATCAGCGCACCGAGTGCAAAGCCTGCGAGCGCCTCTTTGCCGGTGAAGAGCGAGTAGTGCCAGAGGTAGTGCCGCAGCGGCGGCCCGTCGGGCTGCAGTGGTTGTCCGAACGCGTGCCAGATCTTGCTGAGGTGGGGCATATTCGTGTCGTTGACCCTGAAAGGCCACGTCCAGTGCCCGCGTATCCCGAGCCAGCGGTAGCCCTCCCACAGCCCCCAGACCGCCGCGAGGCCAACTGGTAGGAGCAGTGCGCGCCCCGCAGCGCGCCGCAGTGCACCTCTTGTCGAAGGCTCCACCGCAATCGCCGACATCGAGCGATGCTTACCACACTCCTAGCGTGGAAAGTTAAAGTCGCCGCGTGCCTCTACAGCCGCGCCGAACCGTCGACGAGCTTCGCGAGCTCCAGGAGCTCACCGGGGACGAGAACGGCGCACAGCGGGTCGCCTGGACGGAGACCTGGGAGCGCGCACGAGAGTGGCTGCGCGGGAAGGTGGCCGGGACCGGGGCAGAGGAGACCGTCGATCCGGCGGGCAACCAGTGGTTCACCCTCCGCGGTGCCTCCGATCGGGCCGTGCTCGTCGGCGGCCACATCGACTCGGTGCCGAATGGGGGCTGGCTCGACGGCGCCCTGAACCTCGTGGCCGGCGCCGAGGTGCTGCGCCGGCTCGCCGAGGAGGGAACGCCGCCCGTCAGCGTGCGCCTCGTCAACTGGGCCGACGAGGAAGGCGCTCGGTTCGGGCGCTCGCTCTTCGGCTCGTCCGCGGCGGCCGGTTCGATGGCGGACCAGCACGAGCTCGGCGCGCGCAAGGATGCCGATGGAATCGCGCTGCCGGACGCGCTACGCGAACACGGTGTCGACCTCGACTCTGCTCTCGACGCGAAGAGCGAGCTGGAGGGCGCAGCCGCCTACCTCGAGCTCCACATAGAGCAAGGGCCGGTGCTCGAGTCGATGGATCTGCCCCTCGGCGTCGTGCTGGGGACGTTCGGCGTCGAGCGCCACCAGGTCACGTTCCGCGGCCAGGCCGCGCACGCCGGCTCGACACCGATGGACAAACGACGCGACGCACTCGCAGGTGCTGCGCGCCTCGAGCTGGAGATCCGGGAGATCGCAAAGCGGACGGGAGCAGGCGCGGTTTGCACGATGGGCGGCGTAGTGACGAAGCCCGGCATCCCCACGTCAGTCGTCGAGACCGCGGAATGCCTGCTCGACCAACGGCATCTCGACGCGACCAAGCTCGCCGGGATGCTCGACGAGGCGAAGCGCGCGTCGGAGGAGTTCGCGCGCGAAGAGGAGCTCGAGGTCGAGTGGCAGCGGATCTGGAATATCGAGCCGATCCTCTTCGACGATGCGCTGATCGAGCTCGCAGACGAATCGATCAGGGACGTGACGAGCGCGTCGCACCGCCTGCCGAGCGGACCGCTCCACGACGCAGCAGAGGTAGCACGCGCGGGCGTCCCTACGGTAATGCTGTTCGTGCAGTCGCTGCGCGGCCTGTCGCACACGAGGCTCGAGGACACGAAGGAGGAGCATCTCGAACTCGCGGTGCAGGCGCTCGACAAGCTCGCAGCGAAGACGATCGAACGCGTAGCCGCCGCGGGTTAGGGGCGAAGCAGGACGACGACCGAGCGGTCGCGATAGATCCTACGCGCACCGTCCTGGCTCATCAGCGCGTGCGCCGTCGCAGATCCCTGCCCCCGCGGAAGCACGACGAGCCGATGGTCCGCGACGGCTGCCTTCCACTGCGGCGTCAACCGGTTCTGCAGGCGATAGAGCTGTTCCAGCTCCTGGCTCGACAGCAGCTCGAAGCGTGCGTCGAAGGCGATGCGGCCGGCAAGTTCTGGTCTCGTCCACAACAGCCAGTCCGCGAAGCGGACGTCCGAGTAGATGCGAGCGGTGGGATCCGTCGCAGCAGCGGTAGCGACAGCATCGGCCGCCGCGGTTGGATAGACAGAGCTCGTGAGCCAGGAGTCGGACCGCGAAGCGGCCGCTGCGCCGGCGACGGACACCGCCGCGATCGCCGTTGCGGCGAGCGCAGTCTTGACGACCTTCGACTCCTTGCCGCGCACCTCACCGAGTCGCTTCCCGAGCGGAAGGGGCACGACGATCAGGGCAAAGAAGCTGAACCAGACCATGTTTCTCAGCGCCGCGACTCCCGCGAGGAACAACAAGAGCAGTGCAAGCTGCTCGAACGTGCTGACCGCGCGCCGGTTCCGCAAGAGAAGCCACACGCAGATCGCGGCGAGCACGTAGAACGGCAGGGTCAGCAACGACGGCCACGAGTGCTGCCATTCGCTCACGATGCGACCGAAGGACGAGTTGAAGGCGGTGCTGCCGTAGTAGTGGAACAGCGACGAACCGTAGGGAGAGGCGAAGACACAAAGACACGGCGCGATCGCCAGGAGCGCTCCGCGCAACAGCAGCTCCTTCGACGACCCAGCCCGGTCTCGCACCGTGCGCACGACGAGCAAGACGCCCGCCACGGTCGCGAGGACGGCACCCAGCACGACGGAGCCGTGGATGTTCGCCCAGAGGACGAGGATCGGAAGCACGAGCAGGACGCGACGTGACGACGCACGTACATCGGCGATCAGGAGCCAGGCCACGGCTACGAACAGCGGATACGCGAGGCTCTGCGCCCGCATCTGGGCCGACATCAAGATCACGACAAGAGCCGGCGCCGCGACGAGCCCGACGCTCCGGGCCGAACCGCCACGCCACCGCGCCGCGACCAGCGCCGCCGCCAGCGCGCCCGCGAGCAGGGCGACGTGCACAAGCATCACGAGCCGGAGGTTCCCGGCCGAGGCGAGTCGATAGAGGAAGAGCTGGCCAAGCCACTGCTGATCCACCCATTGCACTTGCGCGGTCCAGGCGGTCAGCGTGTCCGTCGTCGGCAGGCCGGAGTCAGCCACGAAGCGCCCGCTGACGAGTGCGAGCCAACCGTCCTGACGGAGCTGGTCGGGCAGGCGAACGATCAGACCGCACACGAACAGCCCGAAAACTGTCACCGGAAGGCTTTCGCGCTCGAGCCAGGCGAGCAGACGTGGTCGGAACGACACCTTGCTACTCATCTGAGACCGGCGCCTGTGGCGGAGTGGCCGGCGCTGCGTGCCCCATCCGGGGAATGGCGGCCAGCAGCGCAACCGCATTGAGGCCGGTGACCGGAGAAGCGAGCAACATTGCCACCGGAAGCAGTCGAGGCCTGTCTTTTCTGGCCGCGTAGATCGTCAGGGCCACGCTCAAGGGAAGTCCCACGCCGAGCCGGACCACCGCGGGAAAATGCAGCATTGGGGTCAACGTTTCTCGAGCCGGGTTCGTGAAGTCCGAAGGGTGGAGAAGCAGTCGGATCCATTCGGTCCAGAGGCCCGGGGCAAAGGCGAAGGAGACGCCTGCGATCGCGAGGGCCACGCCGATCGCGACTGCCGCCCGTCGCCACTCTCGCCGCGCCGCAAACCAGAGCACCCCGACGCCCGGGGTCACTTTCAGCAACACCGGAAACGACCAGGCCGCCGGGAATCGAAAGCCCAGGACGAGAACGAGTGCAAAGAACGGCCACACGTTCCCGGCTTCGATCTCGGGCATGCAGATCAGGATCAGCGGGATCGCCCACCGCAGCCCGAGCGGTGCAAGCAGCCAAGTAAAAGCCGCAATAGCCGCCGCCGTCCAGAGCCCGTAGAAGACCGGCCAGGGCAGGAGTGTCAAAGGCCACAGCACCTGGGCGAAGACCGGCGAATAGAGATAGGCGTCTCGTTGCTCGGGCCCGGCGGAGTAGAGGCCGTGTCGCCAGGCGCTCCAATAGGCGTGCGCGTCGACGCCTGAAAGGTCGCTGAGCGCCCAGCCGAGCGAAGCGATGCAGTACAGGAAAGCCGTGAACCACAGGCCATGGCGAAGCGCACGGAGCCGGGTCGGCGTCCAAACGATCCCGGCGACCGTCAGCGGCGCGGGTAATGCGCGAGCGTCGGCGACTGTGCTCATATAGGTGCCGGTGTCGAACGCACCGGATGCCTATGGGATCGGTCGAGCTACTTCCCCCCGCATCACTCGAACGGGGGAGGCTCCGAACCGTGGGCTAGAAGTTTTCGCGGCGGTATGCTCGTTCCCCTGCCAGCGACCGGGGAGGATCGATGCTCAGTTTCGGCGTAACCGTCCTGCCGGACCCGCCGTACCAGCGGATGATCGAGCTGATGAAGCTCGCAGAGCAGCACGGGTTCGAATACGCCTGGACGTACGACTCGCACATCCTCTGGGAGGAGTCCTACGCAACGCTTCCGCTCGCAGCTGCGCAGACCAGCAAGATCAAGCTCGGGCACTTCGTGACGAATCCGGGCATCCGCGACGCGACGATCACGGCGAGCTGGTACGCGACGATGCAGGACATCTCTGACGGCCGCATGGTGATGGGTATCGGCCGCGGCGATTCTTCGCGTCGCGTCGTCGGTCTGAAGCCCGTCAGGGTGGCGGAGTTCGAGAGCCGCTGCGCGATGATCAAGGATCTGATGAACGGCCGCTCGGTCGCCTGGAACGAGAAGGAGCTCGAGCTGAAGTGGGTGCGCGAGGAGCTCCCCGACATCCCGATGTGGATCGCAGGCTACGGGCCGAAGGCGCTCGCGGTTGCAGGCCGGGTCGCCGACGGCGTGATCATCCAGCTGGCGGACCCGGTGATCATTCAGTGGATCATGGACACCGCGCGGCGCGCCGCCGAGGAGGCAGGCCGGGACCCGAGCGAGCTCAAGTGCATCGTCGGCGCGCCCGGTCACATCTCCGACGACATCGCCGACGCGCGCGAACAGTCACGTTGGTTCCCCGCCATGGTGTCCAACCACGTCATGGATCTGATCGAACGCTACGGCGAGGACTCGGAGATCCCGCACGACCTCACCGACTTCGTGAAGGCGCGCAAGTTCTACGACTACAAGGACCACTCACGCGTCGGTGCCGCACACGGCGAGTTCGTCACCGACGAGATCGTCGACCGTTTCTGCGTGCTCGGCACCGTCGCGGACTCGACGAAAAAGCTCAAGGAGCTCGAGTCGATCGGCGTCGACCAGTTCAACATGTACCTCATGACGCACGGGCAGGAGGAGACGCTGAAGGCGTACGGGGACGACATCATCCCCGAGTTCAGCCAGGTCGCCGCGTAACCTAGTGCCGACGCTCCTCGTCTTCGGGGCACGAAACCTCGGACGCGTCCTCGCAAGCGAGTTCGCGGCAGACGGCTGGCGGGTCGCCGGGGTCGCGCGGAGCGACGAGACGATTCGCGCTTTCGTGGGCGACGTTCCCGCCGCGGTCGGGGTGATCGCCGACGCCTCGAAGCCAGAGGACGTCGAACGGGTCTTCCGGGACGTGGGGGACGTCGATCTGATCGTGAACGCGATCACCACGACCCCGAGCTTCGGCGGCTCGATCCACGAAGCCCCGCCCGACGCGCTCCAGCCTTACATCGGCGAGTTGCTGCCGGCGATCTTCAACGTCTTGCGCGTTGGTGGGCGGGTCCTCGTCGATCGCGGCCGTGGCACGTTGATCCAGGTCACCGGCGGATCTGCCCGCAGGGGCAATCCGGGCCGCGGCCCGTGGGCTGCGGCGGCGTTCGCGACTCGCGCGCTCGTCCAGGCTCAAGCGGCGGAGCTGCGCGAGCACAACGTTCACGCGGCGCTGCTGATCGTCGACGCCGTGATCGAGAGCGACAAGACGGCGAAGTGGCTCGAGGAGGAGCCGCCCGAGAAGTCGGCCTCGATGCAGGAGGTCTCCAAGGCGGTCAAGTATCTCCACGAGCAGAGCCCGCGCGGGTGGACGCACGAGCTGCAGCTGACGCCGTCGCTCGAACGCTGGGTTCCGTAACGCACCCGGATACCATGGCCCGCGGCACGGCGCCGTGGCCGAGTGGTTAGGCAGAGGCCTGCAAAGCCTCGTACAGCGGTTCGAATCCGCTCGGCGCCTTTTTCCCCGTTGACGCAGCTAGCATTCTGAGCGTGGCCGTGAGCGAGAGCGTCGGAGGCCACCCCTTCCCGCCGATGAGCGAGCGCTGGGCCGCGATTCTCCGCGGTGAGCACCCGCTTCGTTTTGCCCAACGCGCCGGGCGGCGTGCATTCGCGCTCGCGCCGGGCGCGACGCGTTGCAAGCTCTGCAATGCGCCGTTCACGGGACCCTCAGCCGCCGCCTTCAGGCTCTGCGGTTACGGGCAGTCACGGAAGAACTCGCAGCTCTGCGCCCGCTGCGTCGAATCCGCTCCCGAAGGAGGCGCGGTCGTCCCGCTCTCGATCCTCTTTGCCGACATGCGCGGCTACACGTCTCTGACCGAGCGACTCGGCACCATCGAGGCTACGGCTCTTGTAAACCGCTTCTACGAGGTGGCGTCGAAAGCGTTCCTGCCGCTCGAAGGGCTGCTCGGCCAGATCGCCGGAGATGAAGTCATGGCGATCTTCGTCCCAGGTCTCGCCGGTCGGTCGTATCGAGCGAAAGCAGTGCACGCCGGTGCGTCTCTCCTCGAGGCAGCCGGCTATGGCGAGTCGACGTCGAGTTGGGTCGACGTGGGTGTCGGGATCGCGAGCGGGGAAGAATTCGTAGGTAACGTCGGCGGCGGCGGCTTCAAGGACTTCACTGCGATCGGGGATGTGACGAATACCGCTGCGAGGTTGACGTCCACCGCGCAGCCGGGAGAGATCGTAGTGGACGCCGCCACGCATGCCGCCGCAGCGGACGACTACCCGTCAGCCGAGAGAGAACTGCTTTCCCTGAAGGGCAAGGGAGCTGCTGTCGAGGCCTTCCGGCTTCGACTCGGCTAGGGCGTCGTCATCGTCATCGTATTACCGGTCTGCATGCGCATCGGCGAATCTGACGCTTTGCCCTTCATGACCACGGGAGCAAGAACGGCTGCGACGATCGCTCCGATCCCGACGAGCGTTGCAACCTGACGCACGAGTCGACGGTTCGCACGCACGAAGACGAACACCGCCAGAACGACGACGCCAACGTCGAACAGCGAACTGATCCACCAGGGCCACCACCAATCCCGAGCCACAGTCGACAGTATGATGCTTTTGTAGCGACCTGAACGTGGTGCCGCCCTCTTTTGACGTGTCGCTGATCAGACTTACTGACTGACCGTGTACTGGTAGCAGCTGCTCTTGAGCACGACCGCCGACGTCGTCGCGTCGATCACCCGGAATTGAATGTCGAACGTCGCACCGAGCGCCAGGGTGCTGAGGTTCCGGAACAGTTGCGCGCGGCCGGTCCCTTTGTCGTCTGTCGTGATCGCCTGCGCCACGGTCCCCTTGCCGAGCGTCAGCCAGGCGGTCCCGGTGCAGTTGTCGTCCACGGTCGTATCCGTTGCCCGCTCGAGCCGGTAACTCTTGTTGGGCGCCAGATCCCGCACCCAGGTATCGAGGTAGACGATCTTGTCCGCGTCGTTCGGCTGCCGGAACTTGACCAGGCCGAAGCCATCGCCTCGCAGGACGACTTCGAGGTTGAAGTGTGGCGTCTCCGGGCCCCACGGTGGCCCGGCCTTGGCCGCAAAGGCGAAGACGGCGGCTGTGATCAGGGCGACCACAGCAGCCGTGAAGGCGAACGAACGCACGGGACCCCCTATTTAGATGCAGTGTCAGCAGCATAGGCGTTTCCAACGCGCGTGGTCAGCTAGCGTCGTCGCGTGACCGCGGTTCCTCTGCGCAGAAACCGCGACTTCATGCTGTTGCAGATCGGGCAGCTGCTGTCGCACGCAGGCACGTCGTCGACGTCGATCGCATACCCGCTGCTCGTCCTCGCGGTCACGCACTCGCCGGCCAAAGCCGGAATCGTTGCCTTCGCGCGAACTCTCGCCTGGGCGCTCTTCACGGTGCCCGCCGGGTTGGCGGCCGACCGCTGGAGCCGCAGACGCCTGATGATCGCGGCCGACTGCGTGCGCGCGCTTGCGATCGGGAGCCTCGCCGCGACGATCTTGCTCGACCGAGTCGCCTTCTGGCAGGTCGTGGTCGTTGCGTTCGTCGAGGGCATTGGCGTCGCCGTGTTCTACGGTGCTCAACCCGGCGCTCTGCGTGCCGTTGTGCCGGCACACCAGCTCCCGGCAGCCGCGGCGGCCGAAACAGGCCGGCAGGCAGTCGTGCGGCTCGCGGGACCGCCGCTCGGCGGCGCGCTCTTCGGGCTCGCCCGCGCGCTCCCGTTCCTCGTCGACGCGCTCTCATACGCGTTCTCGACCCTTTCGCTACTCGCGATGCGAACACCGTTCCAGGAGAAACGCGAGCCTCACCTCGCGTCGCTGCGCTCGCGGCTCGCCGAGGGCTTTCGCTTCGTCTGGAGCCGGCCGTTCCTGCGAATGTGCGCGTTGCTCTTCGGGCTGGCGAACTTCATCGGGCCCGGAGTGCTGCTCGCGGTGGTTGTCATCGGCAAGCAGCAGGGGTTGTCGGGCGGCGAGGTTGGAGCGCTCATCGCCGCCTTCGGTGCGTGCTTGCTGCTCGGCTCGCTCCTGTCGCCGCTCGTGCGCCGTCTGCTCCCAGTCCGGGCCGTTCTGCTGCTCGAGCTCTGGACATGGTTCGGCTGCGCGGTCTTCCTCGTCTGGCCGAGCGTCTACGTGCTGACCGCCGGGATCCTGCCCACGGCCCTCGCGATTCCGTCGACCGACTCGGTCGTCCACGGCTACCGGATCGCGATGACGCCCGACCGGCTGCTCGGCCGCGCGGAGTCCGTGTGGACCATCATCGCGTTGCTGATCGCGCCGTTCGGCCCGCTCACGGCCGGCGTGCTGCTCAGCACCGTGTCTGCGCGCGCGACGATCGCCGTCTTCGCCGCGGCCGGTCTCGTGCTCGCGGTGTGGGGAACGCTCAGCCCGTCGATCCGGATGGCGCCGAGCCTGGACGAGCTCGACTCTGCGACTTAGGACTGGGGACGCGTAGCGACAGTGACGTGTCGATCGCGATACACGGTGACGCACTTCCCCGGACAATGGCCCACCGCCGTCTCGTAGACGAAGACGTTGAAGCCGGTGGCGGCGTCGCGCCATTCATTGCTGTGCCTTTTGCCGTAGTTGGACAGCTTCGTGAATTCACCGGCGCGTAGAAGCTCGAAGCGGGCGTCGTAGGCGATCCTGTTCCTCAGCTCGGGTCTGACCCAGAGGAGCCAGTCCGCGTACGTCTCGTCGGCGAATACCTGCGCGTTGCCGGGTTGCGAGGAAAGCAGAGCGACACGGTCGGCTGCAGAGCGCGGCCAGTACTGCTCGAGGGAGGCGCTCGAGGATGAGAAGACGACGACCGCTACAACGAGTGTCACTCCTCCCACCGCGATCCCGGCCCGAGCGGTCGTCCTGCCGGTGAGCGACCTGGTCGATCCGAGCACGTCGTCGACGAGCGGCGTCAGCACGATCACGGCGGCAAGCCCGAACCAGATGATGCTGCGGAGAGCCATGATGGCGCTGACAGCCAGGAGCGCCAGCGCGACCTTGTCGTAGAGGGGGACCTTCTTGCCGTACTTGGCGAGCAGCACGACCGCAGCCAGCAGAACTGCATAGAACACCGCCGTCAACACTCCCGGCGTGCTGACCTTCCATTCGGCGACGAACTTCGGCATCAGGGGATTCATGAGGAGATCCCGGTAGTAGCCGGCCAGCGCGACTCCATACGGCGAGGCGAAGATGCACAACGGGCTCAGGAAGAGGAGCGCGAGTGCCGGTCGACGGTGACTTCCTCCTTTTGCCCTTGCGGCGAAGAGCCCGCACAGCATGGCGAGCCCTGCACCCATCACGACCGTGCCGTGGACGTTCGCCCAGATCACGAGCAAGGCGATGACGAGCCCGACGCGCGTCCAGGTGAGCGCGCCTCGCAGAGTGAGCAGGGCGAACGTCGCGGCGAAGAGCAGCTGGGCCGGAGCCTGTGCGCGCACCTGCAGCGCCCAGGGTGACATCAGCGGGAGCAACACGGCAATCAGGAAGATCGCCCGCGGCGATGCGCCGCGTAGCCGTGCGACGGAGAACGCGATCGCTGCTGCGGCGACGACGAAGAATGTGTTGGCGATGAGGACGAGCCGAACTCCGCCGAGAACGTAAGCCTTGTAGTAGAGGAGCTGCGCGAGCCACTGTTGGTCGATCCACGAGCGCCCGTGCGTCCAGAGAAACAACGTGTCGTGATGCGGGAGTCCGTGTTGTGCGACCTCGCGTCCGCCCACGAGCATCAGCCATGTGTCTCCGATCAGCTCGGCGCGCACGAGTACGACCGTGAGCAGTGCGATCACGGCGACCGCGGCCACGACTAGCCCGTTCGCCTCCAGGGCGGACAGGGCGCGCGAGCGGCGAGCGACTGGAAGGGCGGCGACGACTGGGGCTTCGATACCTCGGCTATCGGCACGGGCCCTGACGCGATCCTCCCCCGGATGGGGAGGCCGGCTCGCCATTCAAGAACGGATCAAAGGAGGCCGATATCGCCGACGATGCGCTCATTCCGGCCTGACGAGGGGCAGCGGTCGTGCCTGGCCACGGCGGGGGGGACCAATCGACAACGTTTACAGGGTCGACCTCTCACGTCGGTAGCCGTACGGCGCCGTCTCGGGACGATCTCGGGAGGAGTGCTGGCGCTCGTTCTCACGACCCTGGCGTTCAAGACGTATCACCTGTTCGATTTTCGTGTCTTCTGGGAGGCGGGGCATCGGCTCCTCACCGGCGCGCGTCTATATCCAAGCGAGGGGGCTTTGGACGCGAACACGCGGAATTACTACGTCTATCCGCCGGTTGTCGCGTTTGCCTTTGCGCCGCTTGCGCTGATGCCCTATGCCATTGCCGGGGTTCTGTACGCGGTCGCTTCCGTTGCGGCGATCTTCGCTGCGCTGCGGATCGTCGGAGTGAGCGACTGGCGATGCTACGCGATGCTGCCGTTCTGGATGCCTGTCTTGCAAGCCGTCGGCCTCGGGACGATCGCTCCTTTCCTGGCGGTCGCTCTGGCCGTGGCGTGGCGCTACCGCGATCGGCGGTTCGTGGGCTCGGCCGCGCTCGGCCTCGCGATCGCGTCGAAGCTGTTCCTCTGGCCGATCGTCTTCTGGCTGATCGCGACGCGGCGATATCGCCGTGCTCTCGAGACGATCGCTGTGACCGCGGCGGCAATCGTGATCCCCTGGGCGGCGCTCGGCTTCCGCGACTTCGCGGAATATCCGCGGGTGCTTCGACTCCTTGTGCGCAATGAACTGCCGACGAGCTTCTCGACCAAAGCTCTGGCGGGCATGCTGGGGTTCGGCCCGGCCGCCCTCGCCTTACAAGTCGCCTGCGTCGTCGGTGTCTTCGCAGTCGCTCGGCGGCACGAGGGAGATCGTCGCGCGTTCTCTGCAGCGATCCTCGCTGCGCTCGCTCTTTCGCCGCTCGTGTGGATCCACTACTACCTGTTGCTGATCGTGCCGATCGGCCTTGCCGCCCGCCGCCTGAGCGCAGTCTGGGTGCTTCCCGTTCTTGCATTTTGGTTTTTCACGGACAACCTGTCGTCGGTCTGGCCTGTGTTGTGGGTTTCGCTCGTCGTCGTTGGAGTGGCGGTTCTCACGTTGCGCCGATCGCGCCCAGAGCCTGATCAGGCTCCTCTCGTAGACGGGGAACGCAGAGCCACGAAGACAAGCCCCCGAAAGGTGACTCGAACGGCGGCGGCGTCGTTGGCGGCTTCCCCTTCCGAAATGCGTTAGCAAGGGCGGGAGGCAAGGAAGCCCGCGTTGCCGCTCCCGGGGCGCTTTCGGTCGGCATTTGAGAGGCTGTCGGGAGCCGTTCATGCCCGAGCAACTCGACTTCGCCCTGATCAAACGACTCCGCGAGGTGCTGGATCGCCGGCCCGCGACGGAGACCGAGTTGCGCACGCTCAAGGAACAGGCCGAAGGGTGGCAGCGAGCGGTCCGCGGTCAGCTCCAGGCAAGCGAGCGGCGGCTGCTCCGGCTGAATGCGAACCCCGCCAGCTCCCTGGCTCAAATC
>JALYLY010000132.1 GCA_030773975.1 Actinomycetota bacterium
AAGCCGAGCAGCGCGAGCACGAGGATGACGATGAGAATGATCCAGAGGATGCTCATGCGATTTCGTGCCTCCCTTTTTCGTGTTGATTGCCGACCTGCACGGAGTGATTCCGCCTGGGATCAACGAGAAAACACCTAACCCGGTTACGTGGCCAGAACGGTCACCAGAGTGACCGCCGCGCTTCGCCCGGATCGCGACCGGGGATCTGCCAGTGGCAGCCTGAGCTGGCACCTGTTCACAGGTCTGTAACCCATTGGCACCCCAGATTGAGGCAAGATAACCCGTGGCCCGCGCCAAAACAGCTCTCGAGACAGACGACGCGCGACTGCTCAACCGGGAGCTGTCCTGGCTCGACTACGACGCTCGGGTGCTCGCTCGTGCGGCGGACACGGCGCTCCCGCTGCTCGAGCGGTTGCGTAATTGTGCGTACTTCTCGTCGAATCTCGACGAGTTCTTCCAGGTGCGCGTCGCCGGCCTGAAGGGCCAGGAGGAAGCCGGCCTACTCGTCCGCTCCCCCGACGGGCGGACCGCGCAGCAAACGCTCGCCGAGATCCGAGAGCGCACGGTCGAGCTGACCTCCACCCAGGCGAAGCTCTGGAAACGGGACCTTCGCCCGGCGCTCGCGGAGGCCGGAATCGTCGTCGGCGGCGTCGAGGACTGCAACCGAAAGGAGCTCGACGAGCTCGAGCAGCGTTTCGACCGCGACATCTTTCCCATCCTGACCCCGCTTGCGGTTGGGCCGGGCCAGCCGTTCCCCTACATCTCGCCTCTGTCCCTCAGCCTTGGAATCTTCGTCCGTGACGGGGAGACCGGCGAGGAGCGCTTCGCGCGTGTGAAGGTGCCCGAGCTGCTGCCGCGGTTCCTCGCGATCGGCGAGCGCGGACTCCTCCTGCCGCTCGAGCGGGTGATCAGGCACTTCCTGCCGCGTCTTTTCCCCGGCATGGAAATCGCCGAATGCTGCGCGTTCCGGGTTACGCGCGATGCAGACTTTGAAGTCTCCGACGAGGCCGACGACCTCCTCGAGGCGGTGCAGGACGAGTTGCGGCGCCGGCGCTTCGGCGACGTCGTTCGCGTCGAGGTCTCCGGCTCGGTTTCGAGCCGCATGCTCGAGCGACTCGAACGAGGTCTGCACGCAAACAGGGAGCAGATCTACCTGATCGAGGGCCTGCTCGATCTCGCCGAGCTCCAGGAGCTCGTAGGGCTCGATCGGCCCGACCTCAAGGAGGAGGCTTGGTATCCCGTCGTGCATCCACGCTTCGCCGCGCCGGCCGACGCCGACGACTTGTTCGCGGAGATCAGGCGCAACGACATCCTCGTCCACCATCCGTTCGACTCGTTCGCGTCGAGCTTCGAGGCCTTTCTGATCGCCGCGTCGCGCGATCCCGCGGTCGTCGCACTCAAGACCGCGCTGTATCGCACGAGCGAGGACTCGCCGGTCGTTCCCGCGCTGGTCGAGGCGGCCGAACGCGGGAAGCAGAGCGTGTCGCTGATCGAGTTGAAAGCGCGTTTCGACGAGTCTCGAAACATCGGCTGGTCGCGCTCGCTCGAGCAGGCCGGCGTCCACGTCGTCTACGGGTTCCCGAATCTCAAGATTCACGCAAAGGCGACGCTCGTCGTACGCCGCGAGGGAGACGAGCTCCGCCGCTACGTGCACCTCGGCACCGGCAACTACAACATCCTTACGGCCCGTACGTACGAGGACTACGGGCTCTTCACCGCCGACCCCGAGATCGCGGCCGACGTCGCGGAGCTCTTCAATCATCTGACGGGCTTCGGACGTCCGCAGGCATACCGCAAGCTGCTGGTTGCACCGTGGGGGTTACGCCAGGGACTGCTGGAGCGAATCCGCGAGGTCCGGCGCGCGGCTGCCGACGGTGAGGAGGCGCGCATCCGGATCAAGGTCAACAACCTGACCGACGAGGAGATCATCGAGGAGCTGTACCGCGCTGCGCAGGAGGGCGCCAAGATCGACATCGTCGCGCGCAGCATCTGCACGCTTCGTCCGGGCGTGCCGGGCCTCAGCGAGACCATCCGTGTGCGCAGCATCCTCGGACGGTTCCTCGAGCACAGCCGCTTCTACATCTTCGACGCGGGAGGCAGGCGCACGTTCCTACTCGGGAGCGCCGATCTGATGCCGCGGAATCTCGACCATCGCATCGAGCTGCTGGCACCCGTCGAGGACGGCCGGGCACAGCAGGATCTCCTCAGGGCATTCGACGTGCTGCTCGCGGACAACGCGTCGGCCTGGGAGATGAGCTCGGAGGGGCGCTGGATGAAACTTCGGCCGAAGAAGGGAGATCGCGGCCGTCAGGCCCAGCAGGTCTTCATGCGGAGCGCTCGCGCCCGCGCACGCCGCCGAGCCGCTTCAGCATCGCGCTGACCTTGCACCTCGGCCGTTTACTGCGCCCACAAAGGGTGACGACCGGCCGGATGGTCAGAATCGCCGCTGTGCGGGTCGGGATCGTCGACGTGGGGGCGAACACGCTCCGGTTGCTGGTGGCTGCTCGAGAAGACGGCCGCCTAGTCGCGTTGCGCGAGCAGCGAGTGCAGCTCGGACTGGGTGAGGAGATCGAGCGTTCCGGTGCACTGGGCGAGGAGAAGCTCGCCGAGGCAGCCGCAGTCGCCCGCGCACACGCCCGCCGGGCGCGCAAGCTCGGCTGCGACCGCATCGACGTACTCGTAACCTCACCGGGACGCCAGGCGCGCAACGGCGACGAGCTGGCCTCGATCCTGCGGGAGGCGACGGGCGTCGCGACGAAGGTCCTTCGGCCGGAGGAGGAAGGCGAGCTCGCCTGGTACGGCGCGGTTGCAACGGCGGAGAGCCCACCCGAGTCCGTTGCCGTTTGCGACGTCGGCGGCGGCTCGACGCAGCTCGTCATCGGGACGGTCTCCGGCGGCCCGGCGTGGGTGCGTTCGGTCGATCTCGGCTCACTCAGGCTCACGCGCAGAATGCTCGACAACGCACCGCCGGCCCAGAGCGACCTGGAGGCCGCGCGGGCCCAGGTCGAAGCGGCCTTCGTCGACCTCGCACCACCACTCGCGCTTGCCGCGATCGCAACCGGTGGAACGGCGCGCGGACTGCGGCGCATCGTCGGAGCGACACTCGAGCCCGCAACGCTTGCGAGCGCGGCGCGCAAGCTGGCCAAGCGCTCCGATCGGACGATCGCAACTGACTACGGGATCGACCGCTCTCGTGCACGCACGCTCCTCGCGGGCACGCTCATCCTCATGGAAGTGCAGCGCAGGTTCGGGATCGGGCTCCAGGTCGGACGCGGCGGCATTCGTGAGGGTGCGGCACTGCTCGCGCTCGACGAGCTCTCCGCCGCGACCGGCTAAGGACGGATGCTCTCGACGACGCGGCCGTGTTCGTCGAGCACGAGCGTCTCAGCCTTCTTCTGACTTACTCCGGCCAGTGCGTCGCTCAGCCCGCCGTGACCGCACACCGCGACATCCTGATCGAGCAGCGAACGTACGAGCTCGACGCCCTCCTCGAGCTGGTGCTCCTCGCCGAGCTCGTCGCGAATCTCGACCTCGAGGCCGCGGTCTTGCGCGAGCGGCTCGACGGTCTCGACGCACCGGTCGTACGGGCTCGACAGGATGCGCGTCAGCGGGTACTCGGAGAGCGCAGCGACCAGATCGACCGCCTGCTTCCGGCCGCGTTCATTGAGCGGACGCCGGCGATCGTCCGCAGACCGGTCGGCGCGCTCGCCCGCGCGGGCATGGCGGATGAGCAACATCACCGAGTCAACTCGAGCGACTGCAGGACGTCGAGGTCGCGACGGTGACTCAGGCGTCCGGCAGCCTCGTCCAACGTGAGCCACTCGATACGATCGACCTCGTCATTCGACTCGAAGCGGCCGGAGCAGTTCTCCATCACCCAGTAGCGAACTGTCTTGTTACGCAGCTTCGTGTCCTTGTAACGGGTGCCTGCCAGCTCACGGCCGAGCTCGCACACGAGACCGGTCTCCTCGCGCAGTTCTCGCGACGCGGCGTCTTCGTCTCGCTCGCCGTCCTGGACCTTCCCCTTCGGAAACGTCCAGTCCAGGTATCGGGGCCGGTGCACGAGCAGCACCTCCACGGCTCCGTCGTCGCGGCGGCGCATCGGCACGCCGCCCGCGGCCTGCACCGAGGTTCTCAGGCCCAGGCCTTGCGTCCCTGTCGCTGGAGCTTCCTCCACGCCTTCGGCAGAGATCTCCTTGCCGTTTGCCGCCGGCGCTGCTGGCGCTCGAGCAGCCTGCCCGCCGCGAAGACCGCCTCAGGGCTTTTCGCCCGCGGAACGAGGGCTGTGAGGCGCTCCTCCGCGACGACCGCGTCCTGGTGGTCGCCGACGACGTCCTGAAACGACTTCGCCGCCTCCGCGAACTTCTTCGCCCGCTTCCCGCCGGCCAACTCGGCCGAGTATCTCGCCCGCTTCCCGCGCTTTCGTACCTCGTGGAGAGCCTCGTCGGTGGGGCTCTTGCCGAGCGCCCGCACGGCACGCCCCAGGCGCCCGAACTCCTTGCGTGCCAGCTTGTCGAGGTTGGCATCGGCAGTCCGCGCACGTGGAGCATCGGCGGCGCGCTCGAGCTCTCCGAGCAGCGCTAGGTAGCGCGGGCTCTCGAGCGCAGCGACCAGCTGCTTCTGCGCGCGACGACGCTCGCCCTCCAGTTGTCGCACGATCGTCGCGGCGGGCTTGCCGAGCTCGGCCGCGTCCGGCGCGAGCCGGGCGAGTAGCACGTCGAGGTCGCGCGCAGGCGCCAGCTCGTTGCCGAGCCACTTCAACTCTTCACGTAGGCCCTGTGCCCACTCGAGGTCGAGCAGAGGACGAGCGGTACGGAGCGCCGAACGTGCGCGCCGGGTCGCAACGCGGATTTGATGAATCCGTTCAGGATCGTCGTCGAGACGCGCTACGGGATCGTGACGCGCCAGCTCGTCGACCTGTTGGCGCACGTACGCACGAAATCGATCGAGGGCAGGCGCGCCCTTCTTGGGCTGCGGCCGCCGCTTGGGCTTCGGCAGCTTCGGCTTCCAGTCCGACACCATCGTGATGACGTGCTGGCCTTCGAGCACCGCGGTCTCGACGTCGTCGCCGTTGCTACGCGTCCGGGTCTTGGCTATCTCGACGAGGTCGTGTCCCAGCAGAGGGGCCGTGAGCAGTCGGAGGATCTCCTCGGGGGGCCCCGCAGGCCCGCCGTCCGCAGCGCGCGTCGCGTTGCCGATCTCGACTTCCCAGACGTTCTTCCCGTTTTCCATCCGGCGACGAAGGACCACCCCCGCGCGCGCAAGACGCCCGTCCTCCGTGTCGACATATGTTGCCGTGAAGTGGCGAGAGTCGTTGACGGAATCTGTCACGGCCACAACAGCGAGATCGTAGCTTCGCGCCGTAGCGGAATGTTGCAGCTCCGGTCGGGCACCCCCCTCAGAAGATCGCCTGGATCGGCCAGTAGAGCGCCGCTGCGACCCCCGCGGCCGCCGGGATCGTCAGGATCCACGCGACCACGATGTTGCCTGCCACGCCCCACCGCACGGCGGAGAGACGCTGTGTGGCACCGGCGCCGAGAACGGCGCCTGAGATCACGTGGGTGGTCGAGAGCGGGTAGCCGTATTTCGTCGCGGCATAGATCGTCGCGCCTGCGGCGGCCTGTGCGGCGAATCCGCTTTCGGGCTCCATCTTGTAGAGGCGCTGGCCCAGCGTGCGCATGATCCGCCACCCACCGACGTATGTGCCGGCTGCGATGGACAGCCCCGCAGCGATCTTCACCCACACCGGGATCTCGAACTCCTTCAGGTTGCCGTTCGCAAAGAGCGCGAGAGCGATCACACCCATCGTTTTCTGCGCGTCGTTGGCACCGTGTGTGAACGCCACGAACGTCCCTGACACAAGCTGGCCGAGTCGAAAGCCGCGGTTCGCGACGCCGCGTGTAATCCGTCGGAACACCCAGTAAATGACAACCAGCAGAATGAAGGCCCCTGCGAACGCGATCAGCGGCGCAATGAGAGCGGGAATGACGACTTTGTGGGCAAGCCCGTGCCAAAGCACGCCGTTCTCTCCCGACTGGGCGAGCGCCGCACCGACCAGACCGCCAATGAGTGCGTGCGAGGAGCTCGAGGGAAGCCCGAACCACCAGGTCAGCAGATTCCAGACGATGGCGCCCAGTAGTGCCGCGAGAATGGTTCGGGTGTTGATCAGGTCCGACGCGACGATGTCCTTGCCCACAGTCTTCGCCACCGCGGTTGTGACGAACGCGCCGGCGAGGTTCGCGACCGATGCGACGAGCACGGCCATCCGCGGCGTTAGCGCACGTGTTGAGACTGACGTAGCGACCGCGTTCGCGGTGTCGTGGAACCCGTTGGTGAAGTCGAAGCCCAGCGCGACGACGATCACGACCACGAGTAGGACGTCGTTCATTGCCTGCTAGCGATTCTTTACGAGAATGGCCTCGAGAACGTCGGCCGCGTTCTCGCAGGCGTCGACGGCCTCCTCGAGTTGCTCGTGGATGTCCTTCCAGCGGATCACGCCGATCGGATCCTCTCCGGAACTGAAGAGCTCCGAGACGGCGGCGCGGTTGAGGCGGTCACCTTCGTCCTCGAGATCGCGGAGAGCGTGCAACTGGCTGCTCGAGTCCTTGAAGCCTTCGAGGCGGCGCACCGCTTCGTCCAGCTTCTCGGCGCTGCGCAGGATCACCTGCGCCTGCTCCTTGGCCTTCGGCCTGATCTGCTCGACTCCGTAGCCGACGATGTTCCCGGCAGCCTCGTCGACGTGATCGCACACGTCGTCGATCGCACTTGCAAGCAGGTAGATGTCGTCGCGATCGAACGGCGTCACGAACGTACGATTGAGGAGGTCGACGACCTCGCGGGTGAGGCGGTCACCCTCGTGTTCCAGCTCCTTGATTTCGCGGAGGTTCGTCCCGTTCGACGGGAAGACGTCCAGGAGCTCTACAAGCTGGCGCGAGATGCCTACCGCGTTGTCGGAGGCGCGCTCGAGGAGCCGAAAGAACTGCTTGTTCTGAGGGACCAGCGAGATGCGTGCCACGGCGCTCCTCTCCGAAGTTGACGGCGGGAGTTTGTCAGGCTTCGCGCGGCGTGGGGTGCGAGGCGTCCGTGAACTCGCGAAACTCCGCCGTCAGGAGGTAGGCCGTCTGCTCGCCGATGTCGACCGCGTGATCGCCGATGCGCTCCAGGGCACGGGAGACGACCACCATGCGGAGGCCGTACTCCCGCATCTCGGGGTCCTCGCCGAGCTCCAGGATGCGCTCGACGACCCGCCGGTTCGCCCGATCGATGAGCTCGTCGAGATCGACGAGAGACTCCGCTCCCGCAAGATCCCTGTTGCCGAACGAGTCGAGCGCTACCCGGATCATCTCCTCGCAGCGAGAACCCATCTCCTCGAAGCCTTCGACGAA
The DNA here is from genome assembly GCA_030773975.1 of Actinomycetota bacterium. Classification (GTDB taxonomy): domain Bacteria; phylum Actinomycetota; class Thermoleophilia; order Gaiellales; family Gaiellaceae; genus 3-1-20CM-4-69-9. Next base: position 7,386 of record JALYLY010000132.1, read on the forward strand.
GCGCGGGCCGGGATCGACCTCGGGAACGAGCTTCGTCAGCTTCGCAATCGTCACGCAGTAGTCCGCCATCCGTTCAAGGTGCAGGTTGACGTGGAGGATCGCTAGGACGAGCCTGAGGTCGGTGGCGACGGGCGTTTGTCGCGCAAGCAGCAACTGGATTCCTTCTTCGATCCGCACGTAATGTTCGTCGACGTCGTCGTCGAAGGCGATCACCTCGTCGGCAAGCTCCTCGTCACGCTGCTCGAGTGCCTTAATCGCACCGCGCAATGCACGCAGGACGAGCTCGCCTTCCTCTTGCAGAGTCGCCTCGAGCACATCGAGCTCTTCCTGGAAGGTCGTCCTCATCCGAATCTCCCGGTGACGTAGTCCTCCGTGCGTTTGTCGGACGGGTTGGTGAAGATCTTGTCCGTCGTGTCGTACTCCACCAGGACACCCGTGCGTCTGTTCTCTCCTACCTCCAGCGAAAAGAATGCAGTCAAATCCGCCACGCGCGCCGCCTGCTGCATGTTGTGAGTGACGATGACAAGTGTGTAGTCGCGCTTCAGCTCGTGCATGAGCTCTTCGATCGCCGACGTCGCAATCGGGTCGAGGGCCGAGGCTGGTTCGTCCAGGAGCAACACCTCTGGCTCGATCGCGATTGCGCGCGCGATGCACAGGCGCTGCTGCTGGCCGCCGGAGAGCGAAAGGGCACTCTTCTTGAGCCGGTCCTTGACCTCGTCCCAGAGCGCCGCGCCGGTCAACGCCTTCTCCACGCGCTCGTCGAGGTCCTTCTTCATCCCGAGCACGCGCGGCCCCCAGGCAACGTTGTCGTAGATCGACTTGGGGAACGGGTTGGCCTTCTGGAAGACCATCCCGATCCGGCGCCGCACTTCCACCGGGTCGACGCCATCGGCGTACAGGTCCTGGCCTTGGTAGAGAATCTGCCCGTCGATTCGCGCACCTGGAACCAAATCATTCATCCGGTTCAGGCAACGAATGAAGGTGCTCTTCCCGCAACCCGAAGGGCCGATCACGGCGGTAATGAGGTTGCGGTACACCTCGAGATTCACGTCGCTGATGGCAGGCGCGGCGCCGTAGGAGGCCGTGAGGTTCCGGATCTCGAATACGACGTCCCGCTGGGACGGCAAGGGCGCCTTGCGCTCCTGAGCGATCTTGACCGGCGCCACGTCGATGGGAATCGTAACGTTGCCCGACATCATCGTCCGAGAGTCCTTCTCGAGCGGGCCAGAAGCGCCTTGGCCGCGAGACTGGCAACGAGGACGAATGCGATCAGCACGAGCGCCGCCGCCCAGGCGTCTTGATGGAGCGCGGCGTCCGGCTGTTCGGAGTAGATGAAAATCAAGACAGGGATGTTCGGCATCGAGTGCGTGATGTCCGTCGAGATCGCGTTCGAGAAGATCGAGCTCGTGAAGAGCAATGGCGCCGTCTCCCCGGCCGCGCGCGCAATCGCGAGAACGGTTCCGGTGACGATCCCACCGAATGCGGTCGGCAGGATCACCCCAAGGACAGCCCGCCAGCGGCTTACTCCCAGCGCGAGGCAGCCCTCCCGCAACGCAGTTGGCACCAGCAGCAAGACCTCTTGAGCCGCGCGCGCTATGAGGGGGAGCATCACGATCGCCAGCGCTACGGCGCCGGCTAGACCGCTCTGCTGGTGTCCGACCACGAAGAGTCCGTAGATGAACACGCCCACGACGATGGTTGGCAACCCGGCGAGGACGTCCACTAGCACCTGGATGGGAGCGGCGATGCGCCTTGGCGCGAACTCCGTCAGGTAGATAGCGATCAGCACTCCCAGCGGAAGGGCAATGGCAGTCGCAAGGCCGACGATGATGGCCGTGCCGACGATCGCGTTCGAGATCCCGCCCCCGGTGCCACCGAAGAGATTCGGCTTGCTGGTGAGGAAGTGCCAGCTGAGGGAGGGCGCTCCCTTTCTCGCGACCGACACGATCACGATGACCAACACACCCACGGCGACCAGTGCTGCGAGCGTGCCGAGCGACTCCATGATCCTGTTCACGATCCGTCGTCGACGCAGCCGCCCGCCAGGCCGGAGATCGATGTGAGGGCTAGCGGCATTCACTTTGCGCGACCAGCACGAGCGGGATCGAAACGGCGCACGATCACCTGGGCAATGATGTTCACGAGGAGGCCGATGACGAGGAGGATCGCCGCGAGATAGATGAGCGACGAGGCCTCGAGCCTCGTCGAAGCACTTTGATAGTTCCCCGCGACCTTGCTGGCGAGCGTGTCAGCCGGAGCGAACCACGACGCGTGAAAGGCCGTGGCGCCGCCGATCACCTGGGTCACGGCGATCGCTTCGCCGAGGGCGCGGCCAAGCCCAAGGATCATGGCGGCTGCAATCCCAGAGCGGGCTGAGGGCAGGATGACCCCACGCACCATTTCCCACCGCGTGGCACCCAGGGCGAGGGCACCCTCCTCGAGTTCGTTGGGAACGCTGAGGAACAACTCGCGGCTAATGCTGGAAATGATCGGCACCACCATGATCGTGAGGATCACGATCGCGGTAAGGAGACTGAGCCCATTCTGTCCCGGCTCGCCTGAGAACATCGGAAGGAAGCCGAGCGCGCCCTGAAGCGAAGGATCCACGTGACTCGCCATGAACGGGCCGAGCACGAGAATTCCCCAAAGGCCTAGTACGACGCTCGGGATGGCCGCCAGCATCTCCACCAACGAGGCGATCAGCCCGCGCACGCCGCGCGGCGCAAGCTCGCTGAGATACAGGCCGATCGCTATTGACAGCGGCGTGGCAATGAGCAACGCAACGAACGAGCTGACTGCCGTTCCGTACAGAAACAGCAACGCCCCGTAGTGATTCTTGACGGGGTCCCAGACCGTCGTCGTGAAAAAATCGAACCTGTAGGTCGAGATCGAAAGCCAGCCAAGATCGAAGACCTTCCAGACGATCGCTCCGACGACGACGATGCAGAGAACTGCCGCTGCGAGGGTCAGGCCGTGGAAGGCCACGTCGCCAAGTCGATCGGTGAGGCGCCGACGCGAGATTGGCGCAGGTGTCGTCGTCGGGACGGCGCTCATCCGAAGGCCGAACCCTAGAGGGAGGAATGGCTCGGGAAAGCCACTGTTACCACCTTGTCACCAGTCCGCCTCATCGCGTCAGCCCATGGGCGACCAGCGCGGGGGCATCCTCGGTCCAAACACAATCCGAAGACAGGGGAGGCACGACTTGACTAGGAAGTTCACGATCGCGATCGCCCTGCTCCTCGCCGGAGCGCTCGGACTGAGCACCGGTGCAGTGGCGTCGAAGTCAAAGTCGAACGCGACAGAACTGACCGGCGCCGGCAGCACGTTCGTCTCGAAGCTCGTCCAGGCTTGGGTTCCCAAGGTCGACCGCGACCTCGGGCTCAAGGTGACCTACGGACCGATCGGTAGCGGCGGCGGCATCGCCCAGATCACGAACCGAACCGTCGATTTCGGAGCGAGTGACGCTCCCTTGTCGCCCGATCAGTTCGCTGCATGCAAAGGGTGCGTGCAGATCCCGTGGGCCCTATCCGCAACATCGGTCCCCTACCGGCTCGACGGCGGCCCGAACCGTATCCGCTTGAACGGCCCGGTGCTTGCCAACATCTTCCTCGGCAAGATCAAGAAGTGGAATGACCCAGCAGTCAAAAAGCTCAACAAGGGCAAGAGTATTCCGGACACTGAGATCACGGTCATCCATAGAAGCGACGGTAGCGGGACGACGTACAACTTCACCGACTATCTGAGCCGCGTCAGCACGGAGTGGAAGTCGCGCGTGGGCAAAGGAACAGCCGTCAACTGGCCGGTCGGCGTCGGTGGCCGCGGCAGTTCGGGCGTTTCGGCAGCGCTCAGCCAGACGAACGGCGGAATCACCTACGTCGACGTTGCGTTCTCGCTCGCCAACCACTTCAAGTTTGCTGCGATTCAAAACCGGGCCGGAGTATTCGCTCTCCCCGGCCTGAAGGGAATTGCGGCGGCGGCGGCGACAATCAACCGCGTAGCGCCGGACAACGGCGGCATCTCGATCGTCAACCCCGCGAAGAGCCAACCGCTCGCTTACCCGATCTGCACGTTCACGTACGTGATCATCCCGAAGCAGACGTCCAAGGCAGCCGAGCTGAAGAAGTTCGTCCGCTGGACGCTTACCAAGGGTCAGAGCGACGGTCCGAAGTTGCTGTTCCAACCGGTTCCCAAGGTGGTCCTCAAAGCATCGCTGAAAACACTCAACCTGGTGCACTCATAAAGTTGCACGTCACAGTGAGGCCGTGACCCGGGCCACCGGTCGCCTCGACCTCGCCGCCGGCGGCTGTGACTACGTGCTTCACGATCGCAAGACCGAGGCCCGTGCCCCTCGAGGCGCGGGCCCGGTCGCTGCGGTAGAAACGCTCGAAGAGCCGCGGCAGTTCTTCCTCTTCCACTCCCCGCCCATCGTCGGCGGCTACCAGCAAGCCGTCGCGAGCCGAAAGCGTCAGCGTCGAGCCCGGTCCGGCGTAGCGAATCGAGTTTTCTGCCAGGTTTTCGGCGACGATCTGCAACATCCGCCGTCGGAGCGGCAACTCGACCTCCGCGCCAGCTTCGATTCGAATCGTGACGTCGGCACGCTCCGCACTGTCGGCGAGCCGTTCGCGGACGTCCTCCAATACCGGCAGCACGGCCGTCGAGCCGAGCGCGACGACCTCGCGGCCGCTCTCGAGCTCGGAGAGGAAGAGAACGTCGTCGACCAGCTCGCTCATCTCCTCGACCTGCTCCCTAGCCTGGGCAAGGAGTCCCTCGGTGTCTGCGTCCGGAAGCGACGCCGATTCGAGCAACGCCAGGAGCCGCGCCAGCGGCGTGCGCAGCTCGTGGGACACTGCGGCGGTGAAGCCGACCCGCAGCTCCTCGTAGGTCCGTGCCTCCTCCATCAGAGACGAGTATGGCCAAGGTCCTGATCGTCGAGGACGACTCCGTCATCGCAGACGGGATGGCGAAGCACCTCGCGGCTGCCGGGTTCGACCCCGTCGTCGTCGGCAAGGGCGATCAGGGGCTCGCCCGGCTGCGCTTCGAGCGCCCTGATGTTTGCGTCCTCGACCTGATGCTCCCTGGCCGTGACGGTTGGAGCATCATCGAGAGCGCGCGAGCCGAAGGGATCCCGACTCCGATCGTCGTGGTCAGCGCCCGGGGCACGGAGCACGACCGGGTGCACGCGCTGGAGATCGGAGCGGACGACTACTTGGTCAAGCCGTTCTCGATGAACGAGCTGGTCGCTCGGGTACGCGCAGCGTCGCGACGAGCACTTCGTCGCGACGACGCCCAGCGAGGCGACCCGATCGAGATCGAGGAGCTCCTTATCGACCCACGAGAGGTGCAGGCCTTCGTCGACGGCGAGAGCGCAGGACTCACTCCGACCGAGTTTCGCCTGCTTTACCAATTGGCCCTTGAACGGGGCCGTGTCGTCACGCGCGACGAGCTGCTGCAGAAGATCTGGGGTCGCCGTGAGGCCCACCGCGACCGCACCGTCGACGTCTTCGTGCGGAGATTGCGCGACAAGATCGACCGCCAGGCGCCCCGGCATACGTTCATCCAGACGCGCTACGGGGTCGGGTATCGGCTCGAGCCAGTCACGAAGGAGTGAGCGAGGCCACCGTGCGCCGCCCACCCTCCTCGTAGACCACGTCGACCGTCTCGTGCCGGCGGTAGGTGCCGGCGACGCCCAGGAGCATCGAGAGCCAGCGAATCGGGCCCAGCCGCCCCTCCTGAGCCAACCTCCGCCGGAAGATCAGCTCGTCGCCGACGCGGTCGAAGTCGCGCCCGGGCTCCTGCTGGACCCCGTTCACGTACACCTGGTAACTATCTCCCACCCCGGCCGGCAGGTGGACGCGCGAGTGTCCTTCCATGTCTCGTAGGATGCCCCACGTTGGCCCGAGAAGCTTGTAGCTGCCGCGGGGGAGAGCGTTCGAGCGCGGCTCGGCTCCTTCGGCGTAACTTGGACGCGTAGCGTGCCGGTGAGGCGCAAGACCCTCGTTCTGGTGCTTGCTTTCGGCGCCGTGCTGGCGCTTGCCTCTGTCGCCTATGCAGGCAACGGAGGGTTCGCGCCGCCCACGCCGCACTCGCCGAACGCGAGGCGAATCAACGACTCCTACGTTTGGATCTCGATCTTCACGGGCGCGATCTTCGTGCTCGTCGAGGGCGCGCTGATCCTGTTCGTCTTCAAATACCGCCGGCGCGGACGCCCGCGCACGATGGAGGGGCCACAGATCCACGGCGCCACCCGGCTCGAGCTGATCTGGACGGCGGTGCCCGTTCTGATCCTCGCCGCGATCGCCTCGTTCGTCTTCTACAAGCTGCCCGGCATCCAGGACGTGCCGAGCGCCAAGGCCGAGGGGGGCCCGCTCGTCGTCCAGGTGAACGCGCATCAGTTCTACTGGCAGTTCACGTATCCCGACGGGCAGATCTCGATCGACGAGCTGCACGCACCCGTGAATCGAACGGTGCGCGTCGACATCACCTCGCAAGACGTCGACCACAGCTGGTGGGTCCCGGAGCTCGGCGGCAAGTTCGACGCCATCCCCGGCCACATGACGCACACGTGGTTCAAAGCCGATCGCGCCGGAACGTACCGCGGGAGATGCGGCGAGTTCTGCGGGGTCTTCCACGCCGCGATGAAGGCGGTCGTCGACGTGCAGTCGCAGGCCGACTACACCGCGTGGCTCGACACCGCGGACAGCACACTCGGACGCGGCGAGTGGGAAGGCTCGTGCTCGAAGTGCCACGGGCCCCAGGGCCAGGGCGGCTTCGGGCCGAGTATCTCGAGCAACGCTCTGCTCACGCAGCGGCAGGGCCTCGAGCAGCTGATCCGCCAGGGCAGGAACGAGATGCCGCCGGTCGCGCACGGCTGGTCCGACCAACAGGTGCGTGCGCTGCTGGCGTACCTGAAGCAGAGCGTCTACAAGGGGACGACGAGTGGCGGCTAGGGCCACCGTGGAGCCGTACCGGCCGGACTGGCGCCAGGGGCGCGTCATGAGCTGGATCACGACGACCGACCACAAGCGGATCGGGATCCTCTACATCTGCACGTCCCTCGTCTTCTTCGGAGCGGGCGGGGTCCTCGCACTGCTCATGCGCGCCCAGCTCGCGCAGGCGAACGAGCACTTCATCACGAAGCAGAGCTACAACGAGCTCTTCACCATCCACGGCACAACGATGATCTTCCTCGTCGTCGTCCCGATCTTCGCCGGGTTCGCCAACTTCCTGGTGCCGCTGATGATCGGCGCGCGCGACGTCGCCTTTCCGCGGCTCAACGCGCTGTCGTACTGGCTCTTCCTGTTCGGCGGCGTCGTTCTCTATCTCAGCTTCTTCGCCAAGTACGGCGCGTCCAGGTCCGGGTGGTACGCGTATCCGCCCCTGTCGGCCAACATGTTCTCGCTCGGACATGGCCAGGATCTCTGGATCCTGTCGCTGCACCTGCTCTCGCTCGGGTCGCTCTTGGGCGCGATCAACTTCCTCGCCACGATCCACAACATGCGCGCGCCGGGAATGAGTTGGATGCGGATCCCCTTGTTCGTGTGGTCGATCGAGATCTATTCCGCGCTGCTGGTGCTCGTACTGCCGGTGCTGTCCGTGGGGCTCACGCTCCTGTTACTGGACCGGCAGGCAGGCACACACTTCTTCGAGCCGCAGGGTGGCGGCAACGCCATCCTGTACCAGCACTTCTTCTGGTTCTTCGGCCACCCCGAGGTCTACGTCATGATCCTGCCCGCCATGGGGATCATCTCCGAGGTGATCCCCGTGTTCTCGCGCAAGCCGATCTTCGGCTACAAGGCGATCGCATTCTCCACCGTGGCGATCGGCTTCTACTCGATGCTCGTCTGGGCGCACCACATGTTCAGCGTCGGGCTGCCGAACTTCCTGAACGTCTTCTTCATGCTCTCGTCGATGGTGATCGCGGTACCCACGGGCGTGAAGATCTTCAACTGGCTTGCGACGACCTGGCGCGGCAATCTGATCTTCGACACGGCCATGCTCTGGGCTCTCGGTTTCATCGCGGTGTTCACGATCGGCGGACTCTCGGGAATCTTCCTCGCGGCTTTCCCCGTCGACTGGCAGGTGACCGACACCTACTACGTCGTCGCGCACATGCACTACGTCCTGTTCGGCGGCTCGGTGTTCGGGATCTTCGCCGGCCTCTATTACTGGTGGCCCAAGATCTTCGGGCGCATGCTCGACGAGCGTCTCGGGAAGGCTCACTTCTGGCTCGTGTTCCTCGGCTTCAACCTGACGTTCTTCCCGCAGCACCTGCTCGGGCTCCTCGGCATGCCGCGACGGATCTACACCTACTCCGAGCACGGCCTGTGGCAGACCTACAACCTGATCTCGTCGATCGGCTCAGGCGTCATGGCGATCGGACTCCTGCTGTTCGTCGTCAACGTCATCCAGACGTCGCGCAAGGGTGCGCGCGCGGTGAACGACCCCTGGCTCGCGGACACCCTCGAGTGGTACACGACCTCACCACCACCTCCGCACAACTTCGACCAGCTGCCGTACATCACGAGCGCCCGGCCACTCCGTGACCTGCGGCGGCGACTGGGGGAGGCCAGTGTCTAGGCCCGGGCCCTGGCTCCGCCTGACGGCGGTCTTCGCCGGCCTCTCGACGTTGCTCGCCGTGGTCAGCGGCGCGGCCTCCCTCGGCGCGGCGCATCGCGTGCTCGCGGCACTCGCCCTACCGCCACTGCTCGCACTGGTGGTCGCTGCCGTCCTCGTCCACCGGCGGCTGCTCGTGCCTTCGGTGAGCGCGCTCGTCCTGTTCGGCATCGCCGCGCTGGTGACCGCGCCTGTCCTGCACCTCGCGCTCGCAGCGGTTGCCTTCGCGGCGACGCTCTTGCTGACGGCCTCCACCTATCGCGGCGAGCCCGCGCCGCGGGCCTCGTGGCGCGACTACGTGACGCTCACGAAGCCGCGCATCATGTCGCTGCTGCTCATCACGGGCCTCTGCGCGATGTTCGTCGGGGCACAGGGCGCTCCGCGCGTGTGGCTCGTGCTCGTGACCATGACCGGCCTTGCGCTCGCGTGCAGCGGTGCCTCCGCACTGAACCACGTCCTCGATCGCGACATCGACAAGCTGATGGGGAAGCGCACCCGCGCGCGTCCGGTCGCCGCGGAACGCATGCCGGCCTCGCGCGCACTGGAGTTCGGCCTGGCCCTCTCGGCGTTCAGCTTCGTGCTGCTGGCATCCCTCGTGAACGTCCTCGCCGCCGTGCTCGCACTCGTCGGGAACCTCTTCTACGTGCTCGTTTACACACGCTGGCTCAAGCGGACGACGCCGCAGAACATCGTCATCGGCGGCGCCGCCGGCGCTGTCCCGCCGCTCGTCGGCTGGGCAGCGGTGACCGGGAACCTCACGCTCCCCGCGTTGTGGCTGTTCCTGATCGTGTTCTTCTGGACGCCCCCGCACTTCTGGGCCCTTGCGCTGCTGATCCGGCGCGACTACGAGGCGGCGCGCATTCCGATGCTGCCCGTGGTGCGCGGCGTGCGCGAGACGACACGGCAGATCCTCCTGTACTCACTGGTTCTGGTCGCGGTCACGGTCGTGCCGTTCCTCTGGGGGACGCTCGGCCTCGTCTATCTCGGCGTCGCTCTCGCACTCGGCGTGGCGTTTCTGCTCCTGGCAGTGAGGCTGCGGCGCGAGGCGACTCCCCGGCAAGCCTCCGTTCTCTTCCACTTCTCGCTGCTGTATCTGGCTCTGCTGTTCGCGGCGATGGCGGTCGACCCACTCCTGTAATGCCCGAGCCGATCACACCTGTCGAGCCGACCCCCGAAGTTGCAAGGAGGAACGTCACCCTCGCCGTGTCGCTACTCGCGCTCGCGATCCTCATCGCAGCCGGGTCGATCGTCGTGGCGCTCGTGTACCTGCACTACGACTGAGCGTCGGCTAAAGGAATCCCCGGCCAGGGCCGATCTGGCCCTTGATGACGCGTTCGTCTCGGTTCCTCCTGCCCTTTGCCCTGATCGCCCTGGCCGCCTCGCTGGCCGTCGGCGTGTCTCGGGGCGCGGCGACCGATCCCTTCCCCAACGTCGGGATCACGACGCTCTCGAGCGAGCACTTCATGATCCACTACAACCGCGACGACCACAGCACGGACTGTCCGACCATGTTCATCACGCAGGAACAGGCCGGCGAAGTCCTGGGTATGGCCGAGAGGGCCTACGCCCTCTACACGAGCTGGGGGTATTCGGCGCCGATTCTGGACGCGGGCGGCGGCCTTCTCGACATCTCGGCCGACCAGTTCAGCGCCATTCCCAACGGCTGCATCGGTTACGGGTTGATCGACGCGAGCATCCCCCGCGAGGTCGACGGCACGCTGAGCCGCTGGGACGCGCTGATCAACCCCGTCCTGCCACTCGGCGCCGGGCAGATCCACCTCGATTCGGTGAAAGGGCTCAGCTACCACACGGTCGCGCACGAGGTCTTCCATCTGTTCCAGGGCGCGATCACCACCGGCGCCGACCACTGGCTGGAGGAAGGCACCGCAGAGTGGGCAGCCGTGAGGGCGGAGAGCGCAATCGGCGGGGTCGAGGTCAATTCCGATCGGACCCTCGACTGCGTCGGCTCGGAGTGCGGAGACACGGAATACGACAAGAACGGCTATCCCGGCTGGATGCTCTTCGAGTATCTGGCCGAGCGCTACGGCGACGCGAAGGTGAAGCAGGTCTGGGACAACCTCGCGGCAACGCCGATGAGCGGAACAAAGGCGCTCGCCTCCGTCCTGCCCACGAACCTGGGTGACTTCTTCAACGACTACACGACGGCGCGGCTGAACGGAAACTTCACGTCCCCTGTGCTCGCCGGTGTCCTTCCCCCGGCGCAGGCGATGGTTGAGCTCGGTAAGGCCAGCAGCTCATTCTCGATCACTCCCATCGCCGTCAACCACCTCGCCGTTCGCTACGTCGATCTGGCGCACGCCGCAGACACCGATACCGGTCCCTGCTACGTCGCCTCGCTCAAGCTCAACGTGGCGATTCCGGCCAACGTTGTTTCCAAGCCGTACTACTACGCGAATATCCTGGGCTCGGTCCCGCAGGCGCTCAGCGTCTCCGGCTCGACCGCCTCGATCACGGTTCCCTGGGACACCTGCGGCGGCAGCCCGCATGCGTATCTGTCGCTCCCCAACGACTGGAACGACGCCGATCAGGCGGGTGCGCCGAAGGACGGACGTGAGTTCGTCGTCACCGGCACTCTCACCGTCGACAAGTCGAAACCAGCGAGCGCCGCGTCGCCGCCGCCGGGCGTCAAGGTGATCGGCCCTGTCGTCCAGACGCCCACGACCGACCCGGCGCCGGACCTGACCGTCTATGCCCCCGAGCTCCTGCGCGTCTCGGCGAAGACGCACGTGTTGCGCTTCGTCGTCTTCTCGAGCGGAACGGGAGCGCTGCGCGCGGTCCTCGGCTCGAGCTGGAACGGCTCCGCCACCCTGCACGCGGGAAACAACGACATCCGATTCGTGCTTCCGACGCAGCTCCTCAAGCGCTTGCGGAAGACGAGCTCGGAGAACATCCTGTCGCTGACGAGCTACGCGCCCAGTGGCGCCAAGGGCGAGACCGTCACGCGCCGCGTCGCCGTGCAGACGACGAAACCGAAGCGCCGCAAGTAACACTAGAGTCGCCGCGTGGACGCGGCCGCCGGCATATTCCTTGCGAGACCGGCCGCACCGCAGGACGGCATTCGCCTCGCGGTCAAGGACCTCCTCGACACCGAGGCTCTCGTCACGACGTACGGCTCGGCGATCTTCGTCGACCACGTTCCAACCGGCACAGCTGAAGCGGTGAGCCTCGCCGAGGCGGCGGGTTACGCCAACGTGGGTAAGACGAACCTGCACGAGTTCGCGTACGGGATCACCTCCGTGCACGAGGTCGCAACCGTGCACCGCGAGCTCTACGCGGAGCAGGAAGAGCTGTACGGCGAAGAGCTGGCGGTGAAGATCGAACGCTGCCTCGCCGTGTCCGACGCGGAAGCTGCGGACGCGGAGCAGGCACGCTCCGAGTACCGCGAGCGCTGCGAGGAGCTCATCGACGAGCTCGACCTCCTGCTCACGCCCACGCTCCAGTGCGTGGCACCGCCCGTCGGCATCGGCGACCTCGCGCTGCGCGAGCGGCTGCTCGCGAACACGCTCCCGTTCAACGCACTCGGCTGGCCCGCGCTGGCCCTACCGTGCGGCCCGGCGGAAGACGGGTTACCGGCCTCGATTCAGCTCGTAGGGAGACCCGGGTCGGACGAGGTCGTCCTCGCGGCAGCGGCCCGGCTTTTCTGAGCTTCCGGCGTCCCTCGATCGAGGGACAGCCGCGAGGCTGGGCCTGCCGACAACGAGAGAGAACCATGCGGACCCCTCTTCTCGCCGCCGTCTGTCTCGGCCTGCTCTTGCTTGCGCCCGCGGGCGAGGCGGCGACCGCTGTTCGCGGTGCTCCGCCGACCGCGCTGCACGGCTTCCTGCTGCGCGCCGACGAGCCGGTCCGGAACTCCTTTCCACGCACGCCGTCCTTCGCCTGGAACCCAGCGCCCGGCGCGATTCGCTACCAGTTCCAGCTCGCGACGAGCTCCAGCTTCCGCGAGAGCGGGATCGTGTACTCCACCACCGGGCTGACAACTCCCGTCGCCGCCCCCACCGTGATGCTGCCCTGGATCACGGGCAATCCGCACGCACTGTTCGCTCGCGTCCGTGGCATCACCGCGACGTCGACGACGCCCTGGAGCGGGGCCTTCGGCTTCGACATGGCGCCGGGCGCCGCACCGAAACCGCTGCCGAGCTACCCAGGCCTCATTCGCTGGACACCGATCGAGGGAGCGGACGGCTACGAGATCTGGTTCGTCGATATCAACAATCCGACGCCGAAGATGGAGACCGTTTTCACGAACGTCCTGGATGAGCGCGAGTTCTACACCTTCCATCGCAGCTCGAGTTGGACGAGCTCGGTCCGCTGGCGCATTCGCGCGCTCCGCACCGATCGGACCGACAACAACATGCAGACCCGGCAGAACGGTCTGTCCGCGGTCGGTTACGGACCGTGGAGCCCGGTGTACAACTCGACCAACCCTGCATATCAGGGCGGCCCGATCACACTCGGCCGCACGGTGTCCGACATCGTCTCCACCGGCGACGCGGCTTCCGATGCACACCGGCTCATGCCCGCGTTCACCTTCACCGGTGACCAGGCGCTGGACGGCACCAGCGCGGAGCTCTTCCGCATCTACATCTTCACCGACAGGCAGTGCCTCAACCGGGTCTTCACCAGCTCGGTCTTCGGCAGCCCTGCGTACGCACCGCGCCCGTTCGGCCCGCTCGCGCTACCGACGGTCACGGCAGCGATGCCGGGGGTCCGAGCGAGCTACCTCAGCGACGGCGGCGAGCCCGCCGGCTACAGCTTCGACGGCCTCCAGGTGAAGACGACCGAGAGTGCGGCTCCGGCAACACCGACGACCGCCGCCCCGAGCGACTCCGACACCAATCCCGGCGGGTCGACGACCGCGCCGCCAGCCAGCCCGCAGCAGATTGCGGTCGGTGCCGGTCGCCTCGGCGCTCCTGTCGACCTCTGGGACACGGATTGGCCGAGCAGTGGTTACTACTGGACCGTCATCCCGGTCGCCGCGGTCTCCCCCGGTGCGTTGTCCACGAGCACCGCCGCAGGCGCCGCCTTCGGGAGCTCCAGCGTGACGGTCGTGAGCTCGCTCGGATTCTCGAGCGGTGACACGGTCCTGCTCGGGAACAAGACGAACCAGGAGTTGGTCTCCGTCGTTGCCGTCAGCGGCACCACGCTGTCGCTCGCCGGAGTTTTGAAGTTCGCACACGGCGAGGGCGAGCCGATCATGCGCACCGGCGGCAACCTTCAGTACCAGGATCTCGAGCTTCCCCAGGACGTCTGCGGGGCGCCATACAACCGCGTGGCCCGATTCGGCAAGCAGAGCGAGCCCTCCCTCACCGCTGCCGGCGAGCTTTTCGCCTCGGGACTGTCGCCCAAGGGCCGGCTCACATCGGGGACGTCCAACCAGGCGTTCTACGGCTCGCCCCTCGTTGCCTGGACCCCGGCACTCGGCGCGACGGTGTACGAGATCCAGTGGAGCAAGAAGCGCTATCCCTTCAAGCCGCTCCCGAATCCCCAGAACCAGAACGCACTCGGCACGCTCACGCTCGGCACCTCCTACGTCCTCCCATTGAAGCCGGGCACCTGGTACTACCGCGTGCGCGGGTTCAACTACGCGCTTCCGACCGGTGCACAGCAGATGTCCTGGTCCGACCCGGCCAAGATCGTCGTCGCAAAACCGAAGTTCCGCGTCGTCGGCGGCGGCAAGTAACACGAACTGACTTAGTGGCTCTGAGCCACTAAGAGCGTCTAACGAAATGCAGGGACCCGCGCGCTGGTAGCGAAGGAGGCGCCGTCCACCTCTGAGGAAAGGATGGGGCGATGGCGCAGGCGTTGGTCGGTGATGAGCTGTGGGGGCTGTTCGAGCCACTGATCCCGAGGGTGCAGCGTCGTTTTCGGTATCCGGGTCGGAAGCGGATCGACGACCGGAAGGTGCTGACCGGGATCTTGTTCGTGTTGAAGACGGGGATCGCCTGGGAGCATCTGCCGCAGGAGCTGGGCTGCGGGTCGGGGATGACCTGCTGGCGCCGGCTCAATGAATGGCAGCAGGCGGGCGTTTGGCAGCAGCTGCACGAGCTGCTGCTCGCAAAGCTGCGCGAGGCCGACCGGATCGATTGGTCACGCGTGGTCGTTGACTCCGCTCAGGTACCGGCTGTTTTGGGGGCTCCAAAACCGGCCCGAGCCCAGTCAACAGGCGCAAAGCCGGTAGCAAACACCACCTGATCACCGACGCGGCGGGCATTCCGCTCGCCTGTCTCGTGACCGGCGCCCACCGGCACGATCTCTCCCAACTCCTGGCGCTCGTCGAGGCGATCCCGCCCGTCCGGGGCAAGCCGGGTCGGCCACGCAGGCGTCCGCACTCGCTGCTCGGCGACCGCGGCTACCACTCAAAAGCGGCCGAGGCCTGGCTGCGCGAACGCAAGATCACACCCGTAATCGCGCACCAGCGCTCCCCGCACGGCTCCGGCCTCGGCCGCCAACGCTGGGTCGTCGAGCGCACACTCTCCTGGCTCCACCAACACCGCCGACTCCGGCTCCGCTACGAACGCCGCGCCGACATCCACGAAGCCTTCGTCACGATCGCCTGCAGCCTGATCTGCCTCAGAGCCCTTCAGGAATCATTTTGATAGACGCTCT